>DATMPD010000325.1:0-7684 GCA_035567955.1 Edaphobacter sp. | reverse complement strand
ATACAGAGCAATGACCTGGCAATAGTCTCCGGCTGGGCGGGTATGTTCTTTGCACATCCATTTAGCGATATTGCAAAGAACGGCATAGGATGTCGGATGGTTGTTCGTAAACAGGGCGCGGACGCAATTCTGCAACATTGGCCACTAGACAAGTTTGATTGGCTGAGGCGGCTTGGCTAAATCCGGTTTCATCCTGTGCCGTCTTTCTATACAACCAGAGGTATGGCCAGATTGCACGTGATGTATAAACGCCAACTGAGGTAACAACCATGAACCGGCGCCATTTGCTTGCATGCCTCTTCGCCACGCTGCTACTCTCCGGCTGCCAACCGAAGCCCTCCACGCCAAAGCTCCGCGTCAGCATGATCCCCAGCACCGATCCCGGCAGAATCGCGAGAGAGAGCCAGCCCCTCATCGACTATCTCCAGCGCGAGACCGGTGCGACCATCGAATTCACCGTACCCACAAGCTACGCAGCTGTGGTTGAAGCCATCACCAACGACAAGGTCGACATCGCCTACCTTGGCGGTTTCACCTATGTGCAGGCGTCTTCGCGAGCTGCTGTCAAGCCCCTCGTCCAGCGCCTGCAGGACAAAAACTTCCACTCCCGCTTCATCACCCAGCCTGACTCGCCCATCCAGTCCCTCAGCGACCTCAAAGGCCATACCTTCGCCTTTGGAGACGTCAACTCCACCTCCGGCCATCTCATGCCCAGCTACTACATGCGTCAGGAGCACGTAGACCCTGCCGTTATCGACAAGGCCATCTACACCGGCGGACACGATGCCACCGCACTGGCCGTGGCCAATAAAAAAGTGGATGCGGGTGCGATGGACGAACTCGTTCTCGAGAAAATGTTGAAGACCGGCAAAGTCAACACCGGCCAGATTCGCGTCTTCTATACGACGCCGCCCTTCTTCGACTACGTGTGGGTCGCCCGCGCTGGTCTCGATCCGCGCATGGCGGAAAAATTCTCTCAGGCTCTGCTGAAACTGGACGCCGCCACTCCAGCAGACAAACAGGTGCTCGACCTGCTCAACGCGCAAAAGTATGCCGTAGCCAATGAGAGTGATTACAGCAAGCTGCGCGAGGCGGCCACGGATGACGGCTTACTGAGATGATTTACGCGCTCCACAACGTGAGCAAGCACTACGCCTCCGTCACCGCGCTCAGCGGCGTGTCGTTCGCCGTCGAGCAGGGCGAGCAGTTGGCCGTGCTCGGCCCCTCAGGCTCCGGAAAAAGCACCCTGTTCCGCCTGCTGAACGCGACGCTGCGGCCCTCTTCCGGCTCGCTCAGTTTTGACGGCGGCGAAACCTCCACCATGTCCGCCGCCACCCTCCGCGCCATGCGCCGGCGCACCGCAACCATCTACCAGCAGCACAACCTCGTGCCATCTCTCACCGCCTTTGAGAACACTCTCAGCGGGGCGCTCGGCCGCTGGTCCATATGGGACACGCTGCGCAACTCCATCCTTCCCGCAAAAGAGGACGCCGACCGCGCCCTCCACGCTCTCGAACTCGTCTCACTCGCGGACAAACGGCACACCCGGGCCAGCGAGCTCTCCGGCGGCCAGCAACAGCGGGTGGCAATCGCGCGGGCCCTCATGCAGTCGCCGGACGTCATCCTCGCCGACGAACCCATCGCTTCGCTCGACCCAGAACTGAGCCGAAGCATCCTCGACCTATTACTGCGCGTTGCCACTGAGAGCAAGCGCACTCTCATCGTGGCGCTGCATTCGGTCGAGCTCGCAAAGGAATTTCTGCCCCGCCTTGTGGCATTGCAGCAAGGCAAAGTTTTCTTCGACGCCGCGCCCCCTGAAATCGCGAGAGACCAGTGGCAATGCCTGTACGCGCTCACTTCGCCGCACAACGGAAGACCGCATGAAGAACTTCCGCGCCAGAAACCCCGCTGCTCATGAACTTATTGGTGTCATCCAGACGGGAGCCAGGCGGGATCGGCGCCCGCTCTCCCAAGCCACCACCGCCACGATTCCCGCGGTGAAAGCAACAAGCACTGACTAAACGGAAGAGTCACGATAACAATGGCCACAGGCGTCATCGCACCGCAAACAAACGCCCGGCATCGCATCATCTCCACGCGATCCAAACGCCTTGCGCTGACCCTTGCCATCGCTGTCGCCATTTCCTGGAAATACGCCGAAATCCATCCCCTGCTTCTATTCAACCGAACTACGTTCATCGCCGTCACCCGGTTCATCGTCCAGGCCCTGCCACCTGATCTCTCCCTCGGCTTCCTTCGCATCGTCGCAGAAGCAGCTCTGCTGACAGTGGCAACAGCCATCGCCAGCACCGCGCTTTCCGTTCTGCTTGCCGTCCCCCTCGGCATGCTCGCATGCTCCACTCTGTGGAGACATGGCTTGGTCGCCACCTCGCGCGGAGAAGGCGCATCCTTCCGCATCCTCGCCGCTCTCAGCGTCTCGGTCCGCGCAGTTCTTGGCTTTCTGCGCGCCGTGCCAGACCTCGTCTGGGCGTTGCTTTTCGTCTCCGCCATTGGCCTCGGTCCTCTTGCTGGAACGCTGGCCCTGGCCGTCTCTTACGCTGGCGTTCTGGGCCGTGTCTACGCGGATCTCTTTGACGCCGTGGATGCGCAACCGCTCGAAGCTCTTCTCTCCACCGGAGGAGGAAGAGCCCAAATCTTCCTCACCGGCATCTGGCCCCAGTCCCTGCCCAACCTCACCGCCTACACGCTCTACTCGTTCGAGTGCTGTGTCCGCGCTGCCGCCGTCCTCGGCTTCGTCGGCGCCGGCGGCATCGGCTATCAGATCAGCCTGTCTATGCGGCTCTTCGAATACCGCCAGGTCTTCACGCTGCTACTCGCCTTCATCGCCATCCTTTCCCTTACGGACATCGCAAGCCGCAAGCTACGCGCATTCTTGAATGCAGACCTCCCCGTCCGCGGCACATCCTTCAGTCTCATGCCCGCGGATGGCCTGCTCGGCACAAGCTTTCCCGGCCGCCAGCGCCTCACTCGCTCCTTCCACCGGCGTTTCATCTTCAGCGCGTTCTTATGCGCTATCGCCGTCAGCTTCTATTTCTCAGGCTTCATTGGCGTCTTCACCCAGGAAGGCCTTAAGACCCCGATGGAACTCATCCGCTTCGCATCCAAACTGCTGCCTGCGGACCTCTCACTGCAGTTCGTGCGAAGCCTCTGGCTGCCACTGATACAGACCATCGCCATCTCTATCATCGGAACACTGATCGGAGTCTTGTTCGGCGGCCTTCTCTCCATCACGGCGACCTCGCGTCTGGTCTTCACTCCCACAGATGGCCCCGGGCATCACACCCTCCTCTCATCCGGAATGCGAAACGCTATTTACTGGACCAGCCGGCTCGTGCTCAGCGTGCTGCGCTCCATCCCAGAGCTGGTCTGGGCGCTCATGTGCATTATTGCGATTGGCACAGGTCCCTTCGCGGGAACGATTGCTCTCGGCCTCCACACCACCGGCGTGCTGGGCAAGCTCTACGCGGACACCATGGAAGAGGTCGCCATGCGGCCCGTCGAGGCCCTGCGCGCGATCGGCACTCGTCCTTTCCAGCTCCTGCTCTGGGCCATCTGGCCGCAAACCAGAAAACTCCTCGGCAGCTACACCGTTCTGCGCTGGGACATGAACCTCCGCGCGGCCACGATTCTCGGCCTGGTCGGCGGTGGCGGCCTCGGTCAGGTCATGTACAACGATGTGCAACTCGGGTTCTATCCCCGCGTCGCAACCCTCATCCTTGTCGTATACGCTCTAGTTATGGCAACCGACTGGGCTGGCAGTAAAATCTGGACCGCAGCCTCCGACTGACGGCGCTGAACACGAGGCAGCTGCCTCCAACCGTCAAAGAGACCAAAGAGACCAAGTGCAGCAGACCCTGACCAACCCGATCACCGAAAGCTCAAGCTCGTCGACCCGGCAGACCTTTTCTTTAGGTCTCGGCCTCACCAACGAATGCAACCTGAGCTGCTCCTTCTGTTACCGCGACCCGGACCGCGTCGACCGCCTCGATCTCGCTCAAATTGAGGCCGTACTCAAGTCACTCCCCATCCGCTCCGTAAATCTCGGCACCGGCGAGAATGGCATGCATCCGGACTTTCACGCCCTGCTCACCTACCTGCGCCAGCAGCCCATCAAGCTCACCATCACCTCCAATGGCCATAGCATCGAGGTGCTTCAGGACGAGGAACTCAAAGCCTTCCACGACGTCGAGTTCTCCCTCGACTACCCCAATGAGATGGAGCAGGACCGCCAGCGCGGAGCTGGCAATTGGGCGCTCATCCACGCCCAGGCCGAGCGTTGCATGCGCCGCGGCATCCCCGTCACCATCGTCGCAGTCATGATGAAGTCAAACTACCTGCGCATGGCGGAGGTCGCCCGCGTCGCGAAAAAATTCGACGCGCCTCTTCGCATCAACGTTTACCAGTCAGTCCGGTCAGACATCTACGCGCTCACCTATAAGGAATATTGGGAAGGCTTCGCTGCCCTCTTCGCAGAAACCGACGTGATCGATATCGGTGAACCTCTGGTCCGCGCAATGGCCGGCCTGCCCCCGCGCAAAGGCGGCTGCGGCGTCGGCACCGTCCGCGTCACGCCGCGCGCCACTACCCAACCCTGCGTCTATTGGAGCGGCAGCGGAGAGCCGCTCAGTCAGCTCCTTCAAATTGGCAAAGAAATCGTTTCAACGCCCGCCTTCCAGCAGGCCCGGTCTCTTCCCTCAGCCTGCGAACCGTGCGCCTTCCGCGACTCCTGCCACGGCGGCTGCGCCGGCCGCCGCAAACTGCATCATGCCCTCGACCAACCCGACCACTACTGCCCCATTGTTCGTGGCGAGACGAGAAACCTGGACATTCGCATGGCGCCTGCCCGCGAACTCCCCAAAGGCGAGAGCGCCTGCACCACCATCGTCATGGCGAGATAGTAGACTCGGCTTCGCTGCGACTGGTCGAGCGCCTTCACACTACCCTGAGCAGTGCTCCAATCTCAGCCCTCGTTCCCACCCGGCCAATCCTCGCAGCATGGGCCACGCCCGCTTCCAGCAGAGCTGCCTGCAACTTCTCCGCCTCGTCTTCAGGCAACGCAAACAGCAACCCACCCGCCGTCTGCGGATCAAAAAGCAGCGTCCTCAAGTCCGCAGGAATCGCCTCGCTAAACTCCGTGCAGCTCTCTACAAAACCCCGGTTCGCATTCAGTCCACCAGGAATGGTTCCCAGCCGTACCGCCTCCAGAGCGCCGGTCAGCAGCGGCACCTTCGCGGCTTCAATCTCGATGCCAACCTTCGCGCCCAACGCCATCTCACGCAAATGCCCCAGCAGCCCGAAACCCGTTACATCGGTCGCCGCATGCACGGCGAAGCGCTGCCCCACCTCACCCGCAACTCGGTTCAGCGTAGTCATGCTCCTGGTTGCATGCGCCACCCACGCTTCTTCCGCCACACCGCGCTTCAGCGCAGTGGAGATCACGCCCGTCCCAATCGCCTTGGTAAAAACCAGCACGTCACCTGGCTGCGCCGACGCATTCTTAAAAATCCTGCCCGGATGGACCGAGCCCGTCACCGCGTAACCGAACTTGATCTCCGGGTCTTTCACGGAGTGCCCGCCAATCACACTGCATCCGGCCTCGATCATTTTGGACAGCCCACCCTGCATAATCTTTTCCAGAATGTCTAAGTCCGCGCTCTCCGGGAAGCACACCAGGGCGAGCGCCGTGTGTGGAGTGCCACCCATTGCATACACATCGCTCAGTGCATTGGTGGCCGCAACCTGCCCAAACGTATACGGGTCGTCCACCATCGGCGTAAAAAAATCCACCGTCTGCACCAGTGCAAGCTCATCGGAAATCTTGTACACTCCCGCGTCGTCCGCTGTTTCGAACCCCACCAGCACGCGCTCGTCCACCTGCTTTGGCAGTTTCCCAAGTATCTGATCCAGTACCGCCGGGCTTATCTTGCTCGCGCACCCTCCGGCCTTCACCTGTTCCGTCAACCGCACCGGCTTCATCTTTTCTTCTTGGATTACGCTCATACGTTTGTTTTTTACTCCTCGCGGGAAGTATAGAGTCGATCAACTCTGCGCCGCCTATCTTGCAATCACACCATAAAATGGACCCGGAGATCGCCTAATATGGCTCACCCACGCGTCGTCAGCGCAATCGAGCACTACCAGACCTTCCTTGCCAGCCACTACACGTGGATGGGTGGCACCTATGCCGGCAAAGTGGCCCACCAGCAAGCTCTGTTCAAACAATTAGGCATTGCTCCCGCTTCAACAGGAAAGGCCCTTGACCTCGGATGCGGCTCCGGCTGCCAGTCCATCGCGCTCGCTCAACTCGGCTTCTCCGTCACCGCCATCGACGCAAGTACCCAGCTGCTGGCAGAACTCGACCAGCACGCCGCCAGCCTGCAAATCCGCACCGTCCAGCACGACCTTTGCGCCTTGGCGACCTGTTCCGCTCTCCCCGCACAAGCTGACCTCGCCGTATGCATGGGAGACGTCATCACTCATCTCCCCAGCCCTCAGTTCGTCACGACCTTATTCAGCGAAGTTGGCCGCCGGCTAGTCCCTGATGGGAAATTTATTCTCAGCTTTCGCGATCTCTCGCAAGAGCTTCACGGTCTTGACCGCTTCGTCCCCGTTCGCGGCGACAACGAACGCATCATGACCTGCTTCCTAGAATACGAACCGGACACAGTCATCGTGCACGATCTGATCTACCTGCGACAGGGCGAAGGGTGGGATCTGCGCAAGAGTGCTTACCGCAAGCTTCGGCTAAGCCATGACTGGGTTCATTCTCAACTGGTAGCACAAGGCTTCGAGGTGCAGTCGCAGGAACAGGCCTTCGGAGTATGGACCGTCGTTGCGGTGAAGGCATGACTCGCTCAGCTCACAGCAAGACGGTCACCCGGACCCTCTGAGACGTGGAGGATGCGGGAGGACTTTTGCCACGAAAAGTTCTTGCGGTACGAAGCGCTGCGTCAGGGCTGGCGTGGATATCCCTTTATCAGCGACCGCGGTGAATCGGCTACACGTAGAACTGCGTCAGGAGCCCAAGCTTTTTGAAGCAGGCGTCGCGTGGGACCGCGGCGGCTGCATGATGGGCAGTGCGCTACTTGGCGGGCGTGATCGAGCTGACCGTTAGAGTCTTGTCTGAAATCTCACCCTTCACGGTGACATTCTGTCCCGCAATTTATCGAGTTGAGCAGACGATGATTCAAAGAGGGAGATCTTCTTTCAACTCACGGCACGCGTTTGATGAACCCAGAAGCAATCCCGGAGAACTCTCTTCAATATCTTGCCAGAGCCACTCTTGGGTAAGTCGGTGTCCTGGAACTCGACCCGGCGCGGGATTTTGTAACTCGCGAGGCTCTGCCGGCAATGCGCGACAAGTTCGTCCGCTGTGAGTGCCATTCCAGGCTTTGGCACAACGCAGGCCATCACCAGTTCGCCCCACTTCGGATCAGGTATTCCGAAGACTGCGGCTTCACGAACTGCCGGATGCTCATAGATGGCAGCTTCGACCTCACCGGAGTAAACATTCTCACCTCCAGTGACAATCATGTCTTTCAGGCGGTCCAAAATATAGAAATACCCCTGGGAATCCTGATAGCCGATGTCGCCAGTGCGAAACGAGCCGTTTCGAAATGCAAGCTCAGTTTCCTCCGGATTATTCCAGTAGCCCCGCATGATG
>DATMPD010000324.1:0-7588 GCA_035567955.1 Edaphobacter sp. | reverse complement strand
GTCGGCGTGCCGCTCTTCTTCTGGTGCGACTGCGGCCCTTCTTCCCGGATATACTGACCAATCTGAAACTCACGCAGCTTCTCAATGACGTACGGGCCAATCAACAGGCCGATCAGCAACGCCGTCAGACTCGCAAACACTGTGCGAAACGTGAGATAGCGAAAGATTCGGAAGAGCCGGTAGTAGGGAAAAAGTTTTTGATACAACAGCCAATAGAGCAAAACGTCTCCGCCTTTGACTTGAATCTCGTGACCTGTAGCTTACGGCCTGCAGTTTCAGGCCCGGTCCGCGCTGCAAGTCAGGGCTATCTTAACAGCCCGTCGGCGAACTCCCTGTGCTTATCTTGTTAAGGAACCAACTCGGTTCCCTGCCCATCCACAGGAAAAACCGCAGGATTACAGCCCGTTCTCCAACGCGAAGCAAAGCGCGTCCGCAGCCATGGCAAGCTCGAAAGCCAGGTGAGCATCATGGTCCGATCCCTCCGCGCGCCGCACCAACTCCATCGTCACAGGAAAAAGATCCGGCCCCTTGCCGCGCTCCTTGCGCTCCATCTGCACCAATCGATGATCGGCCTCCGCGACAACCTTTGCCAGCCACTCCGGCGTCGGCGAGGTCTCCTTCTGTTTGTACTTCACTCTCGCCGCATAAAGTCCAGCCATCGAGAGATGCTCCGTCGCCCTCAAAATTCCGATCGCCTGCAGCACAAACTTGTTCTTAGCGTCGTCTTTCACCGCCTTGCGATAGAGCTTTACGCCCTGCTTCAGCAGATCACGCAGATCTTCGCCCGTACCCTCCTCCATCAGCGACATCACCACCGAAGCGCGCTGCATATGGTGAAAAGCCGTCATCAGACCGTAATCTTTCGCGTACACCGGTCCTGGTTTGCCTGCCCTGGCATTCTTCGCCGTCCTCTTCAACTGCTTCCAAGCCGAAGCTCCGGCGGCCCCGTTTCCAGGCTTCCCAGGCTTGGAACCTGCCTTTGCCTTAACGGCACCTTCACTCCGGCCCTTCCTTGTCTTCTTCCGGCGCACAATCTCCTTGGCCATAACCAGCAGTACCCCCTAGTGAAACATCCTATTGAGAACCAACCGCGACAACCGTCAACGCCTTCTCCAGCCGCACGCCCCTGGAGGCCTTCAATAACACTACGTCTCCCTCACGCACATTCGCAACCAGCCAATCTCCCGCCTCCTCCGGGCTGGCGACAAATAATGCCTCGGTTCCCCGCGCCCTTGCAGCTTCCACCATCGCTTCGGCAGCACCGCGAACGCCAAGAACAAACTCCACCCCACTATCCGCCATCCTTACTCCGCAAGCCGCGTGCAGCGCCTCCGCCTCCGGCCCAAGCTCCAGCATCTCTCCCGCAACCACAATATGCCGTTCCGCCGGAATCGCCATCAGCGCATCCACCATGGCATTCAGCGCGGCAGGATTCGAGTTGTAGCAATCATTGATCAGCATCGCCCCACGCCACTCCAGCGCCTCTCCGCGCTTATCGCCCGCACGCATCTGCCCTACCGCCGCGGCACACTCATCGAGCCCCATCCCGCTTCGCAACCCCACGGCGATCGCGGCCAGCGCATTCAAAACATTGTGCCTTCCCAGCATCTTCAGTTGCACGCTCGCGCGCTCGCCCTTCGCCTCGACGGTAAACACCACACCCTCGGCCCCCACCTCCGCCACGTGCACCGCCCTCACCTCGGCGCCTTCTCCGGTCCCATAGAGCACCGCACGTGACCCCATCCCTTTGCCGAACAAGGAAACATATGGATCGTCGAGGTTCAAAATCGCCACCCCATCTTTGGGCAGCGCCTCGATCAATTCATACTTCGCCCGCGCAATTCCCGCAAGCCCATCGGGGAAAAACTCCAGGTGCACCGGCCCAACGTTGGAAACCACTGCCCAATCCGGCTCCGCAATCTTCGCCAGCGCAGCGATCTCTCCTGCGTGATTCATGCCCATCTCAATCACCGCAACCTGATGCTCCTGCTCCAGCTTCAGCAGTTGCAGCGGCAAACCAAACGCATTATTCAAATTCCCCGCCGACTTCAGCACTTTGAACTTCGCTCCCAAAACCTGCGCGACGGCCTCCTTCGTGGTCGTCTTCCCCGCCGATCCCGTCACTCCAATCACCCGCCCACCCCACTCCCGCCGTACCTTGTGGGCAAGCTGCTGCAGCGCCCGCAGCACACAGTCGTCGCAGTCCGACACCAACAGCAGACGCTTCTCATCCACTTCCGATGGCACCACCCACCGATTGCTCACAACCGCCGCTACCGCTCCATTCGCAAGCGCAGCCTGCACATACTCATGCCCATCCAACCGTTCGCCCCGGACCGCAAAGAACAACTCCCCCGCACCAATCGTTCGCGAGTCGATCCCATACCCCACCGCCTCCGCCAGCGTATCGAACTCACCATCCGCATGAATCCAATCCGCAACCTGCCCCAATGTCAGCTTCACGCAATCTCCTTCAAAACTCCAGCAGCCACCGCCACATCATCAAACGGCACAGTCCCGTCCTTCAAGATCTGCACCTTCTCATGTCCTTTACCCGCGATCAAAACAATATCCCCCGGCCGCGCCGCGCGAATGGCAATCGCAATCGCGCCCGCCCGATCCTCCTCTACTACACAATCTGTCCCCGTCTCCCGCACGCCCACCAGAGCCTCTTCAATAATCGCCATCGGCTCCTCACTTCGAGGATTGTCACTGGTCAGCACCACCAGATCGCTCCCCTCACCCGCAGCCCTTCCCATGCGCGGACGCTTCGTCCTGTCGCGATCCCCCCCACATCCAAACAACGTAATCACCCTGCCACTCCGCTCTTTCACCAACTCTCGTGCCAGAGAAATCAAATTCCGCAGAGCGTCATCCGTATGCGCGTAGTCCACCACAACTGAAATTCCCAGCTCATTTGCCACAGTTTCGAACCGCCCTGGCACAGGTCGCAACTTATCGGCAACATCCGCGATCTGCTCAAGACTCAAGCCTCGGGCTAAGGCCGCACAAGACGCCGCAAGTAGGTTATACACATTCACTCTTCCAGTGAGGGAAGATCGAATCTCGACCATTCCCATCGGTGTCTTCCAGTCGAAGCTGGTCTCGCCTGCTCCGAGCGTCACGTTCTCCGCCCGAAATTCAGGTACCCAGCCGTAATGGCTCTTCAACCCGTAGGTCCACACCTCACTGCACGCTGCGGCCGATTTTTCCATCGCTCCACCATATTCATCATCCAGATTTACTACGGCTACTCGTGGCGGCGGCGCCCCCACGCCCTCAAACAACCTCACCTTCGCCGCAAAATACTTCTCCATCGTCCCGTGATAATCCAGATGATCCTGCGTCAGATTCGTAAACATCGCCACATCCACCGGCAGCCCCCACACCCGCTCCTGTTCCAGCGCATGCGACGACATCTCCATCACCGCCTCCGTCGCTCCCACAGCGACTCCGTCAGCAAAGACCCGCAGCGTATCGGATGCCTCCGGAGTCGTATGCGGCGACACTCGCACCTCATCCCCCACGTGCGTCTCAATCGTCCCAATCAACACACACGTCCGCCCCACACTCCGCAGCATCGCCTCCAGCAAAAACGCAGTCGTCGTCTTGCCATTTGTTCCCGTCACCGCACTCAAAGCCAGCCTGCGCTCCGGATGCCCCATCACCTCCGCACTCACCTCCGCCAACGCCCTTCGCCCACGCTCCACCAGCGCGGCGGCAACCCCAACATGCTCCCGCCGCAGCTTCGCATATGTTTCTCGCGAGTCCGTAACCACCGCCGCCGCACCCCGCGCGACGGCCGCCTCTAAATAACGATTTCCATCCGTAGTGTCACCGCGCATCGCGACAAACACATCCCCCCGCTCCACGCGCCGCGAGTCATACTCAACACCATTGACCTCAACCGAAGGGCCACCGCGTTCAATTGCATCGAGCCCTGCACACACCGTCTCCCAATTCATATAAGTGTGATGCTAGCTGAGACCGCGCACCGTTGGCACCAAGGGATCACCGGGCAAACCGCACCACTACCTCAGTTCCCGCCGGAACCATCGTCCCAGCCGCCGGCACCTGCTCCCGAGCCAGCCCACTCCCCACCGCCTGCACCCGCAGCCCCACCGAGTCTGCCCGTTCCACAACGCTCCGCAGCCCCGCACCTTCAAACGAAGGCACCGGCACCCGCAGCCCTGCATTCACCACAACAGCACCCTTCTCCTTCATCTGCACCGCAGGTGTATCCTTTGGCGCAGACAGACGCGCAGCGCCATCGCCGGCATTTGTCGGCACCGAACCCACAGCACCACTCGCCTGAAACGCGTTCACCACCTTGGGCGGCAGCAGATTCAGCACGCCCTGCGTCTTCTCAGCAGTTTTTGTTCCTGTCGCAACCGTCGGCTTTTCATTCGCCTCAGCCACCGCAGCGGCATTCGCGGGCATCCGTAGCGGATCGTCCGCCGGCAGACTATTCACATCATCGAACATCGCATTCAAGTCCGCCGTACTCTCCGCGGGAGCATCGTCAACGACATCCTTCTCCGCCACCAGCAGCTCCTTCTTCGTCTTCAACGGCTGATCATGCGGCACTCCCAGGTACTCCAGCACCTGCTGCGCCACCTCCGCAAATACCGGCGCGCTCGTCTCTGCGCCATACCTTGTACCCACCGTTGGCGTATCAATCACCACTGCAACCGAGATCGCCGGATTGCTCACCGGCGCAAACCCCGCAAAGCTAGCCACCAGTTTCGTGTGCGAATAGGTATGCGTCGCTGGATCGATCTTCTGCGCCGTTCCCGTCTTGCCGCCGGCGCTGTAGCCGTTCAGCGCCGCTCGCCGTCCCGTGCCCTCCACCACAATACTCTGCATCATCATCCGCATCTTGGCAGAGGTCAGTTCCTTGATCACCCGATGCGCCCCATCCGGCAGCGTCGCAGGTAGCTGATTTGCCGGACGAAACGCAGCCGGCTTCAACCGTGGATCGCCCTTCATCTCATCGGTCGATTGCAGGAGTACATGCGGCGGCATATACACGCCACCATTTGCAATTGTGCTCACCATGGTTACAAGCTGCACCGGAGTTACGCCGATCTCCTGCCCAATCGCCATCGACAGGATACTGGTCGCGCCCCACTTCCTCGGGTTACGCAACAGCCCGCGCGTCTCGCTCGGCAACTCGATCCCCGACCGGTCGCCGAAGCCGAAGGCTCGCATGTAGTCGTAGAACTTTTGATTCCCCAGCTTCAGCGCCATCTTCGCTGCCCCTACGTCGCTCGATCTCTCCAGCGCATACTGGACCGTCACCTGTCCAAGGTGGCCGTCAGACCTGTCGTCATGCAGCGTGCGTCCATACATCGTCAGGGCGCCGCCTTGGCAGTCCACGATGTCCGTCGGCTGCACACCCGCACCATCGAGCGCCGCCGAATACGTCACCAGCTTGAACGTCGACCCCGGCTCATACACATCGCTCACCGCCAGGTTCTGCAGCACACTCGCATCCATGTGCCTCTGATCGTTCGGATTGAATCGCGGCGAGATCGCCAGCGCCAGGATCTGTCCCGTATGCGGGTCCTGCACCACGACGGTGCCATGCGCCGCCTTCATCTTCTCCATCTGCGCATCCAGCGCGCGCTCTGCCATGTACTGAATATTCGCGTCGATCGACAGCACCAGATTCTCGCCCGGCATCGGCTGACTCTCTTCGCTGCCCAGCACATGCCGCCTTGCATCGACCGCCGTCAGCATATGGCCCGGCTCTCCGTGCATCTCCTCTTCGAACTTCTGTTCCAACCCACCCAACCCCAGATCGTCGGTCCCCACATATCCCAATACCTGGGCAGCGAGATCACTGTTCGGATAGAAACGCTTAAACTCTTTCTGGAAATAAACGCCCTTCAAATTTAGCTCGCGCACCCGCTCCGCAGCACCTGCATCCAGCCGCCGCGCAACCCACGCAAAGTTCTTCGACGCATTGAACCGCGCCAGCATCTGCTGCTTAGAAGTAAAGTTGTCGCGCGGGTCGGCATGCACGATCTCCGCCAGGATCTCCGCCGCACTGGCGCGATTATCCCCCAGCTCCGACGGCACCGCAAACACACTGTCCGCCTGCACCGTCACCGCAAGCTCACGAAGGTTACGGTCATACATCATCCCGCGCCGCGGAGCGACCTCAAACGTTCTCTGCTGCTGCATTGCCGCACGATGCACGAAATCCGAGTGCCGCACGACCTGCAGCCACCCCAGCCGCAGCGCGATCAACGCCGTCCACGCGCAAAAAAACAGCGCCACGTAAGCAAACCGGATCCTCCGTATCGGAGCGGTTAACGCACCGGGGTCCCCAGCGAGTTTTACTCGCTGGGGTGGAAACGTCTGCCGTGGCGCTTTATCCATTCCATCCCTGCTTCTTCGTTTTTCTTTATTTATTCCGCTACTGGACCATCTGCATCCCGGAAGTATTCGCCTGCGCCAGTACTGCAGCATTCGGATCGCCGCCCTCGGGCCGCACCACCTGGCCGGGCTGCGGCTCATTCAACCCAAGTTGCCGCGCGACTCTGTCAATCCTGCCCGGTTCCGTCAACTGCGCCTCCGACAATCGAAGCTGCCGGTTCTGTTCGCGAAGCTGCTCTACCTGAATCTTCTGCGCCTCCACGTGATACCCAATCTCGATCGCCGAAAAGTGCTGCCAGACATAGACCATCACCAGCACAAAGAGCACGCTCATCACCGCGGTAAACGTGCGCATCTCCCGCCGGCGCTCCGGATCATCCGCCTTCACGATGCGGCTGTTGTCGATGTGCTTGGTGAAGAAGACCTCAGGGGTCGGTCCGCGCCGTGCACGCCGCTGCGTCTCATACAGCTCGCGATTCCGCGCCGTCAGCGACTCCGCACGGCTCTGCGTCTTCACCCGCGAACCCATCATCTCCATCTGTTGTCCAACTATCGCCGAAGCTGCCATCGCACACCTCACTTCCTGTTGCCTGCCCAGAAGTTCAACCCTGGGCGAAATCTTTTATCACTCTCCAAAAATACGAACCGGGCCGGGATCGCTATTGGAGGAAGGGACTTGTACTGCAGAGTTGTCTTTCGCCTGAAAGAAGGTGGGACAACCCCGGCCCGATCACTTGTCTTCTTCACCATCGTGTGAAGAAAAATCTGTCTAACTAAATCTTCTCCGCCGCTCGCATCTTTGCACTTCGCGACCGCGGATTCCGCATCTGCTCCTGCTCATCAGCCACAACCGGCTTCTTCGTCAAAACTTCAAAAACCTTTGCTCTTCCAGCCTCTCGAAAAGCATCCTTCACCAGCCGGTCCTCCAACGAGTGGAAGCTGATCAACACCAGCCTTCCTCCCGGCTTCAACAGAGACCCCGCGCTCTTCAGCAGCGATTGAATCTCTCCCAACTCGTTATTCACTCGAATCCGAAGCGCCTGAAAGGTTCGTGTCGCCGGATGAATCTTGTCGCCTTTCATTGATGGGGCCGCAGCCGATACGATTTGAGCCAATTCCGCTGTAGTCGTAATCGGCCGGGCCCTAACAATGGCTCTGGCGATTCTCCGCGACCTCCTTTCCTCTCCGAATTCGTAAATCAGGT
>DATMPD010000323.1:0-8399 GCA_035567955.1 Edaphobacter sp. | reverse complement strand
TGCCTCGAGAACGATAGGGGGCTTGCGCAGGGCAGCGTGCCGAGCCTCATCGCCCGCAGTAAGCTGCGCCTTCTCTGCGTCGGTAAAGAGCTCGTTGCGGTGGTAGTCGATCGTGTACTGCGAATCCTTGAGAGTATGGCCAGTAAGGATGAGCACGACGCGCTCCTCCCGGGTGATCTTGCCCAGGGCAACAAGCTTTTTGAGGCCGGCAAGGGTGACCGCCGAGGCCGGCTCGCAGCCGACACCCTCGGCGCCGATCTCTGCCTTGGCCAGCGCGATCTCCTGCTCAGAGACCTGCTCGCACCAGCCGCCGAGATCATCAATGACCGCAGCCGCCTTGCGCCACGAGGCCGGGTTCCCAATGCGAATCGCGGTGGCGCGAGTATCCGCCGTCACCGGCTTCATCACACGGTTGCTGTCAATGAACCACCGGTAGAGCGGGTTAGCGCCTTCTGCCTGAATAACGCTGATCTTGGGCAGGCGAGAGATGAGGCCGAGTTGAAACATCTCCGAGAACCCCTTGCCAAGGGCGGCCGAATTCGCAAGGTTGCCGCCGGGAACGACGATATGTTCCGGCACCTGCCAGTCCATCTGCTCGACCATCTCGAACGCCGGCGTCTTCTGGCCTTCAAGGCGATAAGGATTGACGGAGTTCAGCAGATAGATGGGAAACTTCTGCACTAGTTCGCCGAGGATCTTCACGCAACCGTCGAAATCGGTCTTGAGCTGGATGGTGAGCGCCCCATAGTCCATCGCCTGCGAGAGCTTGCCCCAGGCGATCTTGCCCTCCGGGATGAAGACAATGCTGCGAAGACCGGCACGCGCCGCATAGGCCGCCATCGCCGCAGAAGTATTGCCCGTAGACGCGCACGCGACCCACTCAAACCCACGCTGTGCAGCGACCGACAGCGCGGCGGTCATACCCGTATCTTTGAAGGATCCAGTAGGGTTCATGCCCTGATGCTTGGCCAGCAGCCAATCGATGCCGGCGACCTTGGCGCACCGGGGAAGATCGTAGAGCGGAGTGTTCCCTTCGCGCAGTGTAACCACCTTTTCCAGGTCGTCGACGATCGGAAGCAGATCGCGGAAGCGCCAGACGCCGGACTGGTCTACCGCAAGACTGGACGAGCGGCGCTCCTGCCAGAGCCAGCGGAGGGCGCTGGGGTTGGGCAGCCGGCTGTTGGGGTCGTCGGGGGCGTTCGGAGGATGCTTCACATCCGACCAGGAGTAAACCACTTCGTAGAGGCCATTGCACTTTGGGCAGCGAAAGTTGCTGGTGACGTCATCCTTTGGGATGACGGCGGCGCATTCTGTGCATCTAAGATGATGTGTCGCTACGTTCATGGTTTTCTCTAGCCTACCGCAAAGGGCGGAGTGCGTCTGCCGTTCTCCTGTGTATCGGCTTAGTGTGCATCGGATGGACCTCCGCGGCGCCGCGTGCCTGGGGCCAGAAAGAACTGCGGGTGGCGGCCGCCGCCGATCTGCAGCCGGTGATGCCGGTCCTGTCGCAGGCCTATGAAAAGGCGACCGGGGTAAAACTTGTGGTCAGTTTCGGGTCGTCGTCTACGCTGGCAACCCAGATTCTGGGAGGCGCGCCCATGGATATCTTTCTGGGCGCCGATTTTGTTTACCCGGAAAAGGTCGTGGCGGCCGGGTTGGCGGATGGGACAGCTCCGACCGCCTATGCAAAGGGAACGTTGGTACTGTGGACGCGAAAGGATTCCGGGCTGCTCCCGCTAAGCATAGAACGGCTGACCGACCCGCAGGTGAAGACTGTTGCAATTGCGAATGAGCTGCACGCTCCCTATGGAAGAGCGGCGGTAGCCGCGCTGCGGAAGATGAAGCTCTATGACGCAGTAGCTCCGCACTTTGTGGTGGGGGAGAATATCACGCAGACAGCGCAGTTTGTCGAGTCGGGCAATGCGCAGCTTGGCCTGATCTCCCTAACCGCCGCGAGCACGGATCACTTCAAGGAAATCGGAACGTATGTTCTGGTGCCGACCTCGCAGTACCCCGTGATACTGCAGTACGCGGTCGTGATGAAAAATTCTGACAGGAAGGCGGACGCGCATGCCTTTCTCGATTGGCTGCAGTCGTCGCCGGTGCAGGGGATGCTTCCAAACCTGGGGTTGGGCGCGGTGAAGTAGGGCAGGTCGAATACGTCCCGAGTTGTTGTTTTTTGAGCCACCTTTCCGTGTATGAAACGGCGGTTAGTTGTTTCCGATGGACTCGTAGCGAATACCGCTCTGTCACCTGCACGCCGGAATGCGCCCACTTCCAGGACACTCCGCGGCCTCAATAGGCTACTTCGAACACCTTATCCGCCGCTGTGTCCGCTCCGTGAACTAGACTGACGCTGTATGGATTTCGAGGCGCTTTGGTTGACATTGCGGCTGGCAGTTGGAACGACGGCGATTCTGCTGGTCATGGCCCTGCCGTTAGCGTGGTGGATCGCTTCAGGGCACGGGGCGGGACGCGCCTTGGTGCAGGCCGTAGTAGCGCTGCCACTGGTTTTGCCGCCAACTGTTCTGGGATTTTATCTGCTGGTTGCGCTCGGACCGCTGAGCGCGCCGGGACGATTGTTGATAAGAGTGGTAGGGCATCCGCTGGCGTTCAGCTTCGCGGGGTTGCTGGTGGGATCGGTGATTTATAGTCTGCCGTTTGCGGTGCAACCTCTGGTGTCGGGCTTTGCCGCGGTGGATGGAGCCTATGTCGAGGCAGCTGCAGGATTGGGTGCTTCGCCCTGGCGAACTTTTTGGAATGTTGAGTTGCCGTTGACGCGAGGTTCGCTGCTGACGAGCGCCGTGCTGACCTTTACCCACACCGTGGGCGAGTTTGGCGTAGTCCTCATGCTGGGAGGAAATATCCCGGGCGCGACCCAGACGCTTTCCATCTCCCTGTACGACAAGGTGCAAGAGTTCAACTACGCAGCGGCAAACCGGACCGCGCTCGTGTTGGTTGCGGTGTCGCTGGCGGCCTTACTGCTGATCTATTGGCGGCGCGGGGGACTCGGGCGAGGTGAGCTTGTCTGAAATTTCGCCGCATCTGAATGTGCAGATCCAGCATCGCCTGGGCGCGCTCCAGTTGGACGTCGCGTTTACCCTGACCCAGCCGTGGACAGTGCTCTTTGGGCCCTCCGGAAGCGGAAAGACGACGGTGCTGCGAGCCATCGCAGGATTTGTGCGCCCAGATACCGGCAGCATTGTCTCCTGTTTTTATGGTCGCAAGTTTGTGATGACCGATACCGCACAGATGATTTTCGTGAAGCCGCATGAGCGCAATGTGCGAGTGGCCGGCCAGGGTGCCGCGCTGTTTCCCCACCTGACCGTTCGAGAAAACATCGCGTTCGGCGCGCGGTCGCAGACGAACGGAGCAGCCGCCGGCATCGTCCAGGAGGCGATAACGCGGTTTCAGCTGCATGCACTCGCCGCGAAATTTCCCTCGATGCTCTCCGGCGGAGAGCGGCAGAGGGTAGCGATTGCGCGAGCCGCGACCGCCGCAGTGAGCCTCGGCCAGGGAAGCATTCTTCTACTCGATGAGCCGTTTACAGGTCAGGATGTTCGCCTGCGGGACGAGTTGATCGAAGAGTTGCGTGGATGGCTGGCATTCATGGAAAGGCCGGTGCTCTCGGTGACCCATGACGTAGGAGAGGCGTTTCAGCTCGGCACGGAGGTCATCAAGATTGCGGACGGTCGCGTAGTGCAGCAGGGACCTGTAGCAGAAGTACTTGCCGAAGACCGCGAGCGCCTGTTGGACCAGCTTAATGTGTTGAAGGGAAACCAAGCATAACCGGCTCCTGTTCAAGCTGAATGGCGAACTTGTCTTTCACTGCCATCGTCACTGCGTCGCGCAGAGCAATCATCTCAGCGGCCGTCGCGTTCCCGAGGTTCACGAGTGCGAGGGTGTGGCGAGAGGAGATTGCGGCACGCCCCATGGCAAAACCCTTGCGAAAGCCGGCCTGCTCCACCAGCCATGCCGCGGCCAGCTTCACCATCCCGTCCCCGGCGGGATATTTGGGAATCTCTTCCAAGAGACGCCCGCTTTTGAGCGCTACTTGCGGCAAGTTCGCTGACGGAATTACGGGATTCTTGAAGAAAGAGCCCGCGCTACGGCCATCTGGTCCGCCTTGTCCCACGAGCATTCCCTTCTGCTCGCGAATCGACCGCACCGCCTCGTAGACCTGACGGAGCGAAGGCTTCTCTCCTCTTTCGAACTCAGCCGCGAAGTGACGCTTCACGTCGGCGTATCGCAAAGCGGGCTCGCCGCCGGGCCGCAGCTTGTACGTCACAGCAGTCACGATGTATCTCCCGCGCGCCTCCGCATTGAAGAGACTTCGCCGGTAACCGAACCGGCAGGCCTCGTGGTCTAGATCCACGAACGTGCCGGTCTCGAGATCGTAGGCGCGGACCTGCACGATAGTCTCGGCGACCTCCTGCCCATACGCTCCCACGTTCTGGACCGGAGTGCCACCCACATCCCCCGGAATCCCCGCCAGGCACTCGATGCCGGCATAGCCGAGATCAACGGCATAAAGCACAACGTCGTCCCAATTCTCGCCCGCGCCAACCTCTAGCAGAATGCTCTCCCCATCCCGGCGCTCACTCTTCGAGACTGCCGTGCCGACCCGCAGGACCACTCCGTCAAATCCCGCGTCGCTCACCAGAAGATTGCTCCCCCCTCCCAGAACAAACAACGGGAGGTTCCGTTCCTTCGCGAAGCTCACCCCCTCCGCTATCTCGGCTTCCCCTTTAACCTCGCAGAAGAAACGCGCCGGTCCACCGATCTGAAACGTCGTGTAAGCGGCAAGCGGAATAAACTCCTGAAACTTCAAGGCGGAACGCGGCACGGCTTGAGACTACAACATCCCCCCGGTTCATGAAACGTGAGGTCGCCGGGTCCGTCACCCCCAAATCCTCCACCATTGACACGGCTGATAGACTTTAATTCGGGGAATTCCCCACAAGTCAGATCGAGTGGCAGGGCCTTTCGCTTCCCAAGCCGCACTCGAAGTACGGACTTATATGTCTTCTTTTGAAGACTTTGCGCACTTTTCCCCGGGAGGGGCAGTGGCGGGGTTCGAAGCTTCCCCGTAGAATCGGAGAGAGCGGATTTTTCCGCGTAACAGGTTTTAGCGTGACCAAGTTTGGCGTTACCAAGGGAGAGAGCAAATGTATCCAGAGATTATGATCATTCCGATGCGTGAGGAGCTGACTCGCGCTGGCATAGCAGAGGCCCGCAGCGCGGCCGAGGTCGACGCGGCGCTTGCGCAGTCCGGAACGACGATGGTGGTGGTGAACTCCATCTGCGGTTGTGCCGCCGGTAAGATGCGTCCCGGAGTTCGCCTGGCGATGCAGCATGCCGCAAAGCCCGACCACGCCGTGACGGTGTTCGCCGGACAGGACCGCGAAGCGACCGAGAAGGCTCGAAGCTACTTTGGCGGACATCCTCCGACCTCGCCCGCGATCGCCATCCTGCGTGATGGCCAGCTCGTGTATCTGATGCAGCGCTCGGCGATCGAAACCTCGACCGCGCCGGCGATCGCCCAGGAACTGACCCGAGCGTTCGATACCTACTGCGCCCCCACGACCGCCTAGCCATTCAGAACCTACTCTTTAATCGAAAGCCGGAAACCAGCCGTCCT
Organism: Edaphobacter sp.; assembly: GCA_035567955.1. Taxonomy (GTDB): domain Bacteria; phylum Acidobacteriota; class Terriglobia; order Terriglobales; family Acidobacteriaceae; genus Edaphobacter. The sequence goes on along the minus strand of DATMPD010000323.1, from coordinate 2,758 downwards.
CTTGCTGGTTCCGGCTTTTTTGCGTTTTGGAGGCTCACCTCACAGCCGCCTCTTGCCGATAGACAAAGAAGCTATGTCGATCTCCCGATCCTCTTCCTCTTCTCTCACTCCTTCTCCTCCGGGATCTCTTGAGGCGCCGTTCGCCGCAAGGGATGAGTCCGAGATTGTCGGCAGCAGTACAGCAATGAAGCGCCTGCGCCAGCAAATACGGCGGATTGGACCGCACTTCCGAACCGTACTGGTGAGTGGAGAGCCCGGGACAGGAAAGGAGCTGGTGGCTCGCGCACTACACAGAATGAGCCCAGCCTCCGGCGGCCCGTTTGTCACGTGCCGCGCAGCTGCAATCGTGGAGGCTTTGGAAGAGAGCGAAAGAAGCGATAGGCCGGCGGATGACGTTGGACACTTGATGAAGAGGTCTGCTCGTGGGACGTTGTTCCTTGATCGGATCAGCGACATGCCTTTGGAGGCGCAGGGCCGGCTGCTGCAAGGGTTAATGCAGCATGAATTGGTGCAGAGCCGCATCCATGCGCAGCAAAGAATGGACCTGCGAATCATCGCGTCGACGGAGGAGGATCTTAGGATATTGCTGTCCACCGGACGCTTCAGCCAGGAGCTATACCGACGGCTTGCCACCGTGGACATCGCCCTGCCGCCTCTGCGCGAGCGGATGGAGGATCTTCCGGAGATGGCGAGATACTTTATGGAGCGATTTGCCCGGCTTTACGGAAGAGGCATCTGCGAGATTACGGATGAGACGATGGAGCGGATGCAAGAATATCGTTGGCCGGGCAATATATCTGAGTTGGAGGATGTGCTGCGGGACGGGGTGCGGCGAAGCGAGGGTGAGCAGATCGAATTGCATCATCTGGCGCTGTTTGCAGAGGCGAGAAGGCCTGAACGATCAACGATACCGGTGGTTGGAAGCGTGCGATTACAGGACGTGATAGAGCAGCATGTCTTGCGAGTGCTTAAAGACTGCGGAGGAAATAAGCTGCGCGCGTCCGAGGTGCTGGGAATCAGCCGGTCGACGCTGTACCGAATGCTAGATGCAGGTGTTTCCGCCGATGCCTTGCGGTAAAAGCTCCGTCAGAAATGACGCGTAGACCTGTTCTGTACCGCGCGGCAGCGGCAAGATGCGAAAGGCGGTAAGACCTGCGCGCTCATAGTTTGAGGGCTGGTTAGGGCTGTGATGCGATTGGGAACGCGATGCGGTCTAATTTTAGCGTCTTGCATCCAGGAGCGTGAAGTTCAGCGAGGGGGCGGCGGTAAGCATACTCTTCAGCGTCGCATACGATGCAATCCCAGCCTCTAATCATTTTCCTTTACGCGCGCATAGACATAAGGCCCTTCGGTAATTACGGCGATGCGAGCATCCCCAGGCAGCCCAGTCGTTGCGGCATCGATCGCCGCGGAAAGGTCTGAGTATAGATGGTCTCCCAAAAAACCCACCTGCTCTTTGCTTACTCCGGGGGTGAAGAAAAAGAGTTCATGCTTCAACCCCACAAGCGCGAGCTTCTCCAGCTGCCATTGATCCGCCTCTACCTTGGAGTCGCGAATCTCATCCAGGTAATCCTGATGGCCCGCGTAGGCCCGCAGTTTACGTGCGAATTCTAAAGAGCCTACTCCTTCCGCACACTCGCCGATGACAAGAATTCTGCCTCCAGGTTTGGCGATATGTTGTGCTGCAGTGATGCCTTTGACTGACTGATAAAAAGTGAGGTCCAGCGGATAACCGGCCGCACTGGTAATAACAAGATCGGCTGCAAACGGGACACCTTCGATCGATGTATCTTTCAAGAACTGCACTCCGGTAGCGTGCGCTTTCTCTGGCTCGCCTGCGAACACGCCCGAGATCTCCCGTTCTTTGGTTAACGTTACATCAAGCATAAAGTCGTGGCGTGCCATGCGTGCGATCTCGAGCAGCTCCGCGTGCAGAGGATTGTCCGTCGTATGACCTTCCGTCGCATTGGGTTCGCGCATGAAGCGGGGAGAATGAATTACCTTGATGGTCTCCTGCCCAGCCACCCCCGGAGCGATCAGCTTGCGACCTCCAGAGAAACCAAGCATCAGATGCTGTTCGATGAAGCCTAAGGTTATGTGAAGATCTGCCCGCATAAAGCGTTCGTCAATGTAAACCGGAGTTCCATTCGCGGTTGCGCCAAGCCACCGATGCTCTGTGGGCTGCTTTGCATCATGATTCAGGATCTTGTATCTCGATGCAATCTCTTCGCCAACGATGACCCGAATTTCCGCTTCGGTTGCAGGACGATGGAGGCCGGTCGCGATCAAAATACCGACGCTCTGGACGGCAATTCCCGCTTTGTTCAATCGGCTGAGCAGAGGGGGAAGCGTAGTGGAGTTCGGTACCGGGCGTGTGATGTCGCAGACAGAAATAGCCGCTGTCTTCTTGCCCGCAGCAAGTTCAAGCAACGATGGACTTGCGATGGGATGATCGAGTGCCATATCGAGCTCCGCCTGAACGTCAGAGAGTGGTTGAGCGGTGCGATTTTCTACCATCATGTAAGAAAAACCGTCGGGCAGCGGTACCGTGATACCGCTTCTGCCGAATGCGAATTTAACCGTCCTCATTGCGCTCCCCATTCCTCTGCTGCGAACTTGCGATATTTCTGATTCACTACTTAGGGGTTGCGTGCACCTCGCAGTTCGCCAAATCTTCTAATAGCCGAATGGAGCCGCAGATGTCGTCTTCGCCGTATCCCTTGGCGATCGCCGCACGATACATCTGGCGCGATAGCGA
>DATMPD010000322.1:0-7142 GCA_035567955.1 Edaphobacter sp. | reverse complement strand
ACAGTGTTCCCCACGCGTAGGCCATCCGGCCCCCGATGCCTTCCAGATCCAACCCGATCCGCGCCCCTTCCTCCAGCAACGGCCGCGCTGCATCGTTCAACGCGAACACACCCGGCGAGGGCTCTGCAAACAGCCCCTGACTCACCAGGTGCCGCAGAACGCGCTCCAGCGAATCGCGATCCGCTCCCGCCGCCGCGGCCAGCGGCCCAATCTCCTCGTGCCCCGCCGCAATGTGCTCCGCAACCCGCAGCGTCGCCACCACGTGCACGCACCACGGCGTACACAAATCACTCATTTGCCACAAGTCCATTCCGCCATCATGCCATGCAGGGCCGCGGAGTGCGCTAGCATCGTCGGAGGAGAAGCGCTTTGAAAATCCTGGTCGTCGCGATCCTGCTGGTGATTTTGATTGTCATCGCCCGGAGTTCCCGCGGCGAGAAATAACCACCCAATCGTTCATATTTGCCCCACATTGAGTCAATTCCCCCAGTCTCAAGCGCCGAAAGATTCCACATAATGTTGCTTTTTCCATCACATTCGCTGAATTCAGACTAACAGATCGATTGGTATTAAACGTGCTTTCACCCAGCCAGCAATGAAGAGGCTGATTCGCGATTCCGCTCACCTGATTCAACCGGCGCTCGTACTCCTGGTCGGCCTCGGACTGTTCGTCGTCATCCGCGGCGCTGTCATCCCCAAAGACTTCGGCAAGTACGGCCACTACCGCCCCGGCGCCCTGGCCGCCATTCGCGAACACCCCATCTCCTACGCCGGTCAGGCCACCTGCGTCCTCTGCCACGACGATCAGGCAACCGTCCGTGCCGCTGGACGCCACGCCAAGATCGCCTGCGAAACCTGCCACGGCCCCCAAGCCAAACACGCCGACGACCCGGCCGCCCTCAAACCCAAACTCCCCGACGTCGCCACTCTCTGCGCCCGCTGCCACGAAAAAGACGTGGCCAAACCCAAGACCTTCCCGCAGGTGGTGACCGCCGAACACTCCGGCGGCATGCTGTGCAATACCTGCCACAAACCCCATAACCCGCATATCTAAGGAGCCTGCAATGGAAATCACACGGCGAGATCTCATCGAAATCGGCGGCAAGCTCCTCATGATCGCCAGCGTCGGCGCCAGCCTGGAACAAATCACCGGCGCCGAAGAGCCCCCCGAGGCCTACAAAATGGCCGACCACTGGTGGGGCATGATCATCGATATCGATAAGTGCATCGGCTGCGGCAACTGCGTCCGCGCCTGCTCCAATGAAAACCAGGTCCCCAAAGGCTACTTCCGCACCTGGGTGGAGCGCTACGAAGTCACCGAGGGTAACCCCAATCCGCGCGTCGAATCCCCCAACGGCGCCATCGATGGCTTCCCCCCTTCGCCCCACACCGGCATCAAGAGCTTCTTCGTTCCCAAGCTCTGCAACCACTGCGTCGATTCGCCGTGCGTCCAGGTCTGCCCCGTCGGCGCCACCTTCGTCAGCCCCGATGGCGTCGTCCTCGTTGACAAGGATTACTGCCTCGGCTGCCGCTACTGCGTCCAGGCCTGTCCCTACGGCTGCCGCTACCTCCACCCCGAGCGCGAGACCGTCGACAAGTGCACCCTCTGCTACCACCGCATCACCAAGGGACTCACTACCGCATGCTGCGAAAACTGCCCCACCGGCGCGCGCCAGCTGGTCGATTTCAAGAACCCTAAGGATCCGGTCCACGAATTTCTGCGCGAAAACAAAGTGATGGTCCTGAAGCCCCAGATGGCGACCCAGGCCAAGGTCTATTACAAGAACCTGGACGGTTCGGTTCGATAGGAGCCCTATGATGATCCCCGGCGTAGACGGATTCATGTACCCCAACGAGATCGAGCTGCAATGGAGCGTGCTCATCGTGCTCTACCCGTTCATCACCGGACTGGTGGCCGGAGCCTTCATCCTCGCCTCCCTCGAACGCGTGTTCAATGTCGAAGCGGTGCGCCCCACCTACCGCCTCGCGTTGCTCACCGCGCTCTCCTTCCTGCTGGTTGCCCCGCTCCCCCTACAACTCCACCTCGGCCACCCCGAGCGCTCCTTCGAGATGTACCTGACGCCGCACCGCTCCTCCGCCATGGCCATGTTCGGCTTCGTCTATCTCTGGTACCTCACCGTCGTCCTGCTCCTCGAAATCTGGCTGGACTACCGCGCCGATATCGTACGCCTTGCACAATCCAGCAAAGGTTTCATGCGCCTGATCTACCGCACGCTCACGCTCGGCTCCATGAACGTCAGCCCCGGAGCGCGCGACATCGATGACAAGCTCGGCTATGCCATTACGGTCATCGGCATTCCCTCCGCCTTCATGCTCCACGGCTACGTCGGCTTCATCTTCGGCTCCATCAAAGCCAACCCCTGGTGGAGCACCCCCCTGATGCCGATCGTCTTCATCTTCTCCGCCATGGTCTCCGGCATCGCCGCTGTCCTCCTCCTCTACATGGCGTCGATGAAGGTCCGCAAGACCCCCATCGACATGCGCTGCATCGACACCATCGCCAAGTATCTCTTCTACACCTTCGTGGTCGATTTCACACTCGAAATGTTGGACCTGATCCACCGCACCTATGAATCCGACGAGAGCTTCAACAGCCTGGATTTCATGGTCCACACGCGGCTCTGGTTCTCTCACGTCATTCTGCAGATCCTGATCGGAACCCTGGTGCCGCTCGCCATTCTCGCGGCCAACCAGCTCTGGACCTTCGCCGAGGCCAAGCGCCGCGTCATGTACGTAGTCGCCTGCTCACTGACCATGATCGGTATCTTCGCCATGCGCTGGAACGTGGTGATCGGCGGACAGCTCTTCTCCAAGAGCTTCCTGGGCTATACCACTTACAAAATCGACTTAGTAACCCGCGAAGGTCTGTTCGCAGCCATCGCTCTTATGCTGCTGCCCTTCGCAATCTTTTTCGTCCTGGTAAAGATCCTGCCCCCGTGGCAGGAAAGCGAGGCTCACAAAGCCTGAGGAGGTTGCCTTGTCGCAACCCGAATGGGACGCGCTGGCCCACGACGTCCAGGATCTAAGGACGCGCGTAGCCCGCATGGAATTAGCGTTGGGACTCGCGCCCAACCCGGAAGCGGCGGTGTTGCCCGCAGCCCCTGTAACTGAGCCCCATCCGCTCGAAACGTCAGCCGCTCTGCTCCCCATCGTCGGCCGCACCCTCCTCGGCCTCGCCGGCGCCTACCTTCTCCGCGCCCTCACCGAATCCGGCACATTCTCCCCCAGGATGGGTGTGGCCGTCGGCGTCTGCTACGCCATGGGCTGGCTCGTCTGGGCCGCCCGTACACCCGCCGCGCGCCGCCTCGAAACCGCGCTCCTCGGCCTCACTTCCGTCCTCGTCGTCTCCCCCCTGCTGTACGAAGCCACCTCGCACTTCCACGCCATCTCCACCTGGACCGCCGCCGCGCTCCTCTTCGCCTTCACCGTCTTCGGCTTCGCGGTCTCCTGGCGCAAAGACCTCCTCATCGTCGCGACCTTCGCCACCCTCGCCGGACTCGGCACCAGCGCCGCGCTTCTCTTCGCCACCCACGACGTCTTACCGTTTACGTACCTCTTCCTCGCCATCGCCGCCGCCGTCGAAATCTCCGCATGCCTCGACCACTGGCTCAGCGAACGCTGGCTCACCGCCGCCGCTGCCGATCTCGCCGTCCTGCTCGCCACCTGGCTCGTCACCAATGAGCGCGGCCTGCCCGACACCTACGCACCCATCTCCCATTCCGCCCTGCTCGGCGCCCAGGTTGCGCTCCTCGCCATCTACCTTTCCAGCATCATCGTCCGCACCCTTCTGCGCGGCTTCACCTTCACGGCCTTCGAAACCACGCAGTGCGCCCTCGCCTTCGTCATCAGCGTGGGCGGCGGATTGCAACTCACCGCCCACAATCCGCGCGTCGCCCCCGCCTTCGCCATCCTCGCCATTGCCTGCGGCGTCGCGTGCTATCTGGTGTCCTTCCTCATGCTCGACCGCGCCGACACCCACACCCGCAACTTCTACACCTACTCGACCTTCGCCCTCCTGCTCACCGTCGCCGGCAGCCGCATCCTCCTCTCCGGCGAAGCCGCCGCAATTGCGTGGGGCCTGCTCGCGCTCACCGCCATCTGGGTGGGCGGAGTCTTCCTCCGCCTCTCGCTCAAGGTTCATGGCTGCGTCTTCCTGGTCCTCGCCCTGGCCGGCTCCAGCGCGATCGAACAGGCAGCCGGACTCCTGCTCGGAAACCGCACGTGGCCCGGAGGCGCCCCCTGGGCCATCTGGAGCGGCGCCCTCACCGCGTCACTCTGCTATTTCCTCGGAACCCGTCAGGTCGCGTCCGTCGTCCCCAGTTGGAGTTCGCGCGCCTGGCGCATCCTGGTCGGCGGGACTTCGATCCTGCTGGTCGCCGGCATCGGCGCCGGACTGCTCACCTCCGCCTATCACGCCATCTTCGGCGCCGCCGCGACTCACGCCTACTGCGCCACCCTGCGCACTTTCGTGCTGTCCGCCGCCGCGCTCCTGCTAGCCTGGTCGGCCGTCCGGTGGAATGACCGCCCCGAATTCGGCCGCCTCATTTACCCCGTCATGGCCCTCGGCGCCTACTGCATGATCGGCGTCGACCTCCGCCAGGACCGCACCGCCGCTCTCTTCCTCTCCCTGCTCTTCTACGGCGCCGCCCTCATGCTCCTCCCGCGAGTAGGACGCCCTGGGCGGCCCGTCCACCTGCTCCCCTAACTCTCGCGCACACGAAGACCAGCCTGCCCACCCTTGTTCCCCCTGGCACATGGGTGACAGCAATGATCGGGTCGGGTGGCGGGGATTGCGCCCCGCCACCCTCCCACACCACCGGACATGCGGTTTTCCGCATCCGGCGGTTGAAACAAGCGTTTAATTACCCGCTAGAGCCGATGGCATGAGGAAGCCATAACGACGCAGATTGGCATTGGAGAGCGCTTTGTGTAGGCTGCCGGTCTTGGCCAAATGCCAAGCTCCCCGACTGCTCTGGGCCGCTTTGAGCTCTCGCCCCGTTAAACCCAGCTTGCGGAGATTGCGCTCCCTCCCTTTGGGCTCATGCCACCGCTGCCAGAAGCAGGCCCGGATATGCCGGCGGATCCATCCCTCCAGCCGCGTGATCGGTCGACGGTTCTCCGCTAGTCGGTAGTACCCCCACCAGCCTCGTATATATTGCCGCCAGTTGTCCCGTAGTTGGTTACTCGTCAGACTCTGGCAACTCCGCCACTTCTCCCGCACCTTCGCTTTGAATCTCGCCAAGCTCTCCGGTGCCGCTTCTATCTGCCGTGAACGGTTCAGTCGGAACCCCAGAAACTTCCGTTCCCAGGTCCTCCCTACCCCGCTCTTCTTCACATTCACCTCCAGCCGCAGATGCTTTTCGATCCATCCCTGTATCGACTCCATCACCCGTTCCCCCGCCGCTTGACTGCCTACGTAGATATTGCAGTCATCCGCGTACCGGCTGAACTGATGCCCTCGCCGCTCCAGTTCCCGATCTAACCCGTCCAGATAGATATTCGCCAGCAGTGGCGACAACGGTCCGCCTTGCGGCGTCCCTTCCACGCTCTTGACCACTATCCCGTCCGTCATGATCCCCGCCCTCAGATATTTGCCGATCAGCTTCAGCACTCTTTTGTCCCGGATCACTTCCCCGAGCTTTCCCATCAGAATGTCCCAATTGACGTGGTCGAAAAACTTCGTGATATCTATATCCACCACCCAATCTCTGCCCTTCGTCGCATACCCTTGCGCGGCTCGCACCGCATCTGCCGCCTGTCGCCCCGGTCGGAATCCATAGCTGTGCTCGCTGAATCGCGGCTCCCAGATCGGCGTCATTGCCTGCAGCAACATCTGCTGGATGAACCGATCCAGTACCGTCGGGATACCTAACTTCCTCATCCCGCCCCCGTTCTCTTTGCGGATTTCCTTCCGCTTCACGGGGCTCGGAATATAGCTCCCTGCCATCAGCTTCGCCTGGATCTTCCCCCAGTGCTCCAGGAGGTGCCCGCTTAGCTCTTTCGTCGTCATCCCGTCCACCCCGGGCGAGCCGTCGTTGGCCACTACCGCCTTCAACGCCTTCCCGTAGTTCTCCGGGCTGACTACCTCTTCCATCAGGTTCTCGTACATCGCTGTCTGTCAGAAGCTCCGCAAAGTTCCGCCTCGGGATCGCCGTCGTCAGGCTCGCCGCGGTTCCACCGCTTCTGCCCTTGCACTCTCCGGGCTGCTTCCCTTGTGGTCGCCCCCTTCGATCTCAGATCCCTCCGCAGCTTCCCTTCAGTCCCTTCTCTAGCTCTGTCTTGTTTCTTCGGCCCTTCGCTCCACGGGCGTTACCCCGCTTCTCGGCTACTATGGCCTCTGCTGATTCCTCTCCCGCTCTCACGGAAGAGGCCTCCCCAGGTAAGGTGCCAGAATCTTTCCCCTCGTGCCGTCCGGCTCTACCCGATGCGTCTGGGTGACTTTTGGGCTTCGCTGTTCCCAGCCAGCTTGCCGCCCGCACCAAGCCTCACTGCCGGTTCGTGTTCCTACGGTCGAAGGTTTGCTATCCGCTTCTTTCAGCTTCACCTCACGGCTACGCCTTGTCGGTTTCGCTACGGTTGCCGTCACCGGCTCCGGTTGGCTCCTTTCATCCAACTAGATTCGGCCCATGCTGGGCACACTGGGGCAGCCAATCCTGGCTGCCGCCGGCTTTCAGCCGGCGCCTCGTGTGCACAGCGCCTACTTCACCGCGATCGTCAGCGCCGTATTCGGAATCGTCATGCTCGATGTCGCGAACGTCGGCGTCTGCACCATCGTCTGAAACATCCCGCACACCGCCCCTTGCACAGTCTGAAACCCACCGACCGCCTGCGACCCGCTCGCCACTCCGCCCTCGGCGCACCCCGCCACCACACTCCCAATCCCCGTCGCATACACCGTGACTGCCGACCCATGCGCCGCCGGATTGTCCACCGAGTTCAACGTGCCATCCGCATTCCGCGCATACGCCTGCCCCGCTCCCGTGCCATCGACGCTCAGATATCCCACATCGGCTGCCACATCCGCGATCATCGCCGCCGAAAGCGTCCCCTGGAACACCACCTGTACCCGCGTCTGCGCCTTACCCGTCAGATCGTACGGAGCAATCGCCACCACCCGCCCC
>DATMPD010000321.1:0-4875 GCA_035567955.1 Edaphobacter sp. | reverse complement strand
GGCGAAGGCGCCGTTCACTCGCCGGAAGAATTGAAACTGATCGCTACCGCGACTCGCCGCATGGGGCTGTTGCCGGTCTTTCAGGAAGAGATCATCCACCGCGCCATCGAACTCAACCACGTCACGGTTCGCGAGATCATGACGCCCCGCGGCAAGATCTTCTCCCTTCCTGCCGACCTGCCGCTGCAACAGGCCTCTGCCCGCATCGTCGAGGAGCAGCACTCCCGCATCCCGGTCTACGATCCCGTCAGTGGTTCCGAGTATCTCATCGGGATCGTTTACTCGAAGGACGTCTCCCGCCTCATGCACTTCCGCACCGTCGCTTTGTCCATGGGTGGCCAGGGCGAGTCAGGCCTCACGCTGCGCGAAATCATGCGCGAGATCAACGTTGTGCCCGAGACCAAGCTCGCCATTGAACTGCTCCAGGAGTTTCAGGAGCGCCGCCGCCACATCGCCATCGTCGTCGACGAGTTCGGCTCGACCGTCGGCCTCGTCACCGCCGAAGACGTCCTCGAGCAGATTGTCGGCGAGCTCGAAGATGAGTTCGACATCAGCCGGTCTCCTCTGCTTAGCACCACGGGAGCGATGTCGCTCGACGGTAGCACCACTCTTCGGGACCTGGGCAACCAGCTCCATTGGACCTTCCCACGCGAACCCGGTGTCGAGACTCTCGCCGGCTTTCTTCTCGCACATCTCGGCCATATCCCCACTGTGGGCGAGAGCGTCGAGTACGAAGGCCGCCGCTTTCAGGTTGCCGAGATGGCCGGCCGTCGCATCAGCCGCGTCATCGTCGAAGATATCGCCGCACCGCAAGAGCATGCTGACAAGGCCAATAGCAGGGAAGCGATCCAATGAGCCGAACTGCCGCTCTGTGGACGCCTGTTCGACGCATCCTCCTCACTCTTCCCGTTCTTTGGGTCGTTGTCTCGGTAGTGTTTTTACTAATCCATCTTGTGCCTGGCGACCCCATCGTCCAGATGCTCGGGGAAGGCGCCACCGCCTCGGACATTGATGCCCTCCGTCATTCGTACGGCCTCGACGCGCCGCTGAGCCAGCAGTACGCCCACTACTGGCGCGGCCTGCTCCACGTGAATCTCGGCCAATCCCTTCGCCTCCACGACTCGGTAACGCACCTGATCCTCCAGCGCTATCCGTACACACTCGCCCTCACGGTTGCCGCGCTTCTTATCGGCGTCGCAGCCGCGGTCCCGGCCGGCATCTGGTCGGCGCTGCATCGCAACCGCTGGCAGGATCGCACCATGGGCGTGGTCTCCCTGGTCGGCCTTTCGTTCCCCAACTTCGCCCTCGGCCCTATCCTCATCCTGGTGTTCTCGATCCAGCTCGGCTGGCTACCGGTCTCAGGGGCAGGCGCGGGAGGGGGCATCACTTTCCTGTTGCATCTGATCCTCCCGGCAATAACATTAGGCCTGGGCCTTGCCGCCATTTTGACCCGCATGGTCCGGACAGCGATGCTTGAAGAACTCAACCAGGACTACATCCGCACCGCCCGGGCTAAAGGCCTGACAGAAAACGCGGTTGTCTACCGGCACGCCCTGCGCAACGCGTTGATCCCTGTCCTCACCGTCATCGGCCTGCAGTTTGGCAGCCTGCTTGCGGGGGCCATCGTAACTGAAACAATCTTCAGCTGGCCCGGCATCGGCCGTCTCACGTTATCCGCTATCTCTAATCGCGATTACGCCCTGGTGCAAGGTTGCATCCTGGCGGTAGGTCTCACTTATGTGGGAGTGAATCTCCTTACCGATATCGCCTACACTGTAGCCAACCCGCGCATGCGTGGCGAATAGCCTCCGCTGGAAAGAACTGGCCAAGCAAGAACAGCAAGAGACGAAAAGTATGAAACTCCCCACCATCCTCGCTTATTTCGCGCTTGCTCTGCTGACGCCTCTTCCTGCGGTCGCGCAATCTCCGTCCAAGCCCGTTCCTGGCAAACCCGAACCCGTTCCTCCCTTTTTGCAAGGTAAACCCCCCGCGCCCGAGCCGACCAACCCGCCGGCGCGTCCGTTCCACGACTCCCGGTACGGCGTCTCCTTCACCATCCCGCCCGCCTGGAACATAACCCGCAGAGATGGTGACGTCAGCACCTTCAACCTCGACGCCCGAAATGCCGCCCACACTGCCCAGATGCGTGCCGTAGCGACCATCAGCTTCAATCCGCATCCTTACTCCACCTTCAGCGGAGCGCTCTTTTACTTTAGCGTCACCCCCAACGTGACCGCTAATCAATGCGCCGCGCAGGCCATCGCCCGCGCCCCGCATACCGTTACGACCATGCAGGTCGCCGGAGTCCCCTTTACCCATGGCTACGACGAGCACGGCGGCATCTGCACCGAATCCCGCGACGAGATCTACACCACCCCACACAACAACGCATGCTACCGCTTCGACGCGGTCATCAACAACTTCTGCGGCGGCGACGTCAGCGGCGTCCAGGACATCACCGAGCGCGAACTCAACGACGTTCGCAGACGCATGCAATCCATCCTCGAAACTGTCCGCTTCGACAACTAACCCCAGAAAACCGGCAAGAGCTCCATTTTGTTCTCGCGTTCGTTCCTTTCTGAAAGGAATCGTGAGATTTTTAGCGACACGAATAGACTTGCTGGGTCAAGGGCTTTAGAGGGTGGTGAAAAAGGGTATGTTCTGGCTGATCTGGAGAAGAGGACGGGGGTACGTGCAGGTTTTGTGTGGATCGTGGGATCGTGGGATCGTGTGAGTGGGTGTGCGGGTCAGGCGGCGGGCAGCAGTTTACTGATGCGGACGAGGTTGTAAGCAGCGGCGGCGAAGGTGAAGTTCCAGTCCAGTTTGCGATATCCCCGATGGCGTGTCTTTCTCAGTCCGGCGGTATTCTTCAGCCAGGAGAAGAAGCGTTCGATCCATTTGCGCCTCTTCTGGCTGTTGCGGAACTCCGCCGTATCCGGCAGATGAGGATCGATCCAGCAGCGACGTTTGCGCCGGCCCGCGTACGGGGGCACATGCGCGCTGGCCCCCATAGAGCGCAGGCCTTCGACGAAGTCCCGTTCGTGATATCCCTTGTCGGCGCCCACGGATCGTACCTGCGTCCGCTGGCCGAGACGCCGGATCATCGCCAGCGCCAGTTCGCGCTCAGCGCGCGGTGAAGGCCCGCTTACCGCGGTGGCCACGACCAGGCCATGCTGGTTCTCGCTGACCGCGTGCGCCATGTGCTGCAGCCGCCAGCCCGTCTTCAGGCTTTTGCGGTACATCCCCGCCTCCGCATCGGTCTTCGAGACGTACGTGTCGCGCAACAGGAACTTGCCATCCTCTCCGCTGCCGCGCGGTCCCCGCGGCCCGATTCGCGGAACATAGCTCTTCTCCGACGCCCAGGCTTCGATCAGCGTGCCGTCCACCGTGAAGCGCTCATCGCTCAACAGCCGCGCCGCCCGCGCCTGCTCCACCACGGCGCGGAAGAACTTCGCCGCCATCTCGCCCGCCAGCAGACGCTCGCGGTTCTTGCTGAAGCTCGACGCGTCCCACACCCCGCCGTTCCAGCCCAGCCCCACGAACCAGCGGAAAAGCAGGTCGTACTCCATCTGCTCCACCAGCATCCGCTCCGAGCGCACCGAGTACAGCAGCTGCAGCAAAAGCGCCCGCAGCATCTGCTCCGGCGGGATCGACGGCCGCCCCGTCCCCGCGTACATCGCCTCCAACTCAGGCTTCAACTCCTCCAGCGCCGCGTCCGTCATCACCCGAATGCGCCGCAACGGGTGCTCTGCCGGTACACGTTCCCCTAAACTCCCACACGCAAACAGCTCTTCCTGCCGCTTCTCATCTCCACGCATCCCCCCTTCTTATCAGGTCAACCTGTTTAAATCTCGTGCCTTTTTCAGCACCCTCTATAGCCCCGGGCTGCTATCCCACCTTCAACTGCATCACGCTTGCCTCCACCCCATCCTCCACCGTCACAAAGCCGATCGTCACCGGCAGCGAAAACCTGCGCGGTCCTGCACTTCCGGGGTTGAAGTAAATGACCCCATCCCGCACCTGCACCGAAGCTTTATGGGAGTGCCCGCTGACTACCATCGCAACTCCGGCCGCCACAGGATTGATATCCAGATCGTGTACCGAATGCACCAGATAAAAGAGCCTGCCGCCTAACTCGACCACATCGGTCGCAGGGAGCTCCGCACAGGCTCCGGATACATCCACATTCCCGCGAATCGCTGTCACCGGGGCAATCTCCCGCAGTGCGTCGAGGATCGCAATATCTCCCACATCCCCGGCATGCAGGATATGTTCTACCCCACGTAGCGCCGCTACTGCCTCCGGCCGCAACAACCCATGCGTATCCGAAATCACCCCGATCAACATTGTCGTTTACGCCAGCTTCAGACTCTGAAGCGAGGCATAATTCTGGCTTTGTTTGGGATCGTGGCTCCGGTCCGGATCGATCCGCACCTCGAGCGTCGTAATCCCGCTCAGATTCACGGCGTAGTCTTCGATTTCCTCGGTTGACCCATTTGGACTGAAGCTCCACTGCTGCCGCACGACCTCCTTCAGCTCCGAGCCCGTCCCGGCAAATACCGCAAACTCCTGCGAGCGTTCCGCCGCCTGGTCGAGAAAGTGCAACCTCAATCGTTTGATGCTGATAGGCTCATCAAAATGCAGGCGAATCAGCTGTGGGCCGGTCCCTGCAGCCCGCCATCCCGTCGTCTCCTTCTTGCCGAGGGCGTGTTCAATCGGAAACTGTTCATCCTCGGAGCTGATCTCCACCCGTGCAATCCGTTCCAGATCACGCCACAGATCGCTGATTGGAGTTGCTGTTACAGCTGAAGGGGAAACGATACTTTTGCGCATTTCATCTGCCTCTCACGTCCAACGCCAAGCATATCTGATAAC
>DATMPD010000320.1:0-2880 GCA_035567955.1 Edaphobacter sp. | reverse complement strand
GGCGACCGCAGGGAGTTCCAGATCGGAAGCTTCGGCGGCATCACCGGCGGCAAATCCGGCGTCAAGCGCGACAAAGAAGTCGCCTTCACCGCCGAACACGCAGGCATCAGAACGTACAAGATCAAGCTCGACGCAGCTATGAAGCCCGGTGAGTACGCCTTCTTCATGGGCACGGGCCAGCAAGCAACTATGGCGGGGGGTTCCACCGGAGGGGCCCGGTCAGGAGGCGCCGCCGCTGGACGAGTCTACGATTTCAGAATTCCGGACTGAGCCGTCGAAGCCTGATCTTTAGGACTGCGAAGGCACCGGAAGCTCCGCATATCGCTTCAGAAGCTCCGATGCGTACTCTCGGTAAAACTTCAGGTATCGGTACAGCATGCATACCGATACCGCGATCCCCGCGACCGCCCAGCGCATACTCACCCGCCGAGGCCCCGCCACATTCTCGTACCCAATCATCACAGCCGAGCAGAAGAACGCAAACGCAATGTTTCGCGCAAACCCATACTGGCTCTTTAAATAATCCAGTCGACTCGCCGCCCGCTCGCTCGCCTCCGTCACCACCGCGTAGCAATGGTCGTAGAGCTCATCCCCCGTCAACTTGCATCCTCGTCGCTCCGCCTGGGCCATCACCCGCGCCGCGGTCGCAGCCTTCAAACCATGAAAGTACTGAGGGAACAGCCGCGCCCATGGCGAACGGCCATGCTCCCCTGCCAGCAGCATCCCGGTCGACCCCCCAAGCAGCCGCTTCACCAGCCACTGCTCCAGCACCACGGCCGAAAGATGCGAGATGACCTGCCCCACGATATAGCTCGCAATCACCAGCAGCAAATACACCTGCGGCGAAAGTGTCGGTCGCAGCACGAGCTGCTCCCCGAACAGGTAGTCAACGCTGACCACAATCATCGCCCCTGATGCCAGGTAAGCAAAAAAGTCGTAAACGCTGAAGGGAGTCTTGTCCACAGTGCGTCAAGTCTAAGTCATACACCGCCGCCGCGGTACTATCACGACTCAACCAAACAGAAGAGGCGGTACCGAAGATCGAAGTTCGGCCCCAAGCGAACCGCGACCCTCGCAGCTACCTCCTTATTTACTAACCACCAGCAGAGTCACACCATGCTTCGGAATCCTCGACGCAAACACACCCGAGCGATGCCCCATATCCTTCTGCTTCCAGACGTCCCGCACACTCCCTCCACTCTTAAATCCAATCTCCCCTAAATCAACAGACACATCCCGTGTGCTCCAACTCCGGTTGAAAAGCCCCACAGCAACTCGCCCTCCACTCAGAGGCTTGGTCCATACGTCCAGATCCCCGCTCTCATACAAACGATCTCCCTGCTTCCCCAGCGCATCCTGATCGATCGCGATGGCCTCCTTATTCATCAGAATGTTCTTGTCCGCCTCCGTCATCTTCGTCAGATCGTTTCCCGCCAGCAGCGGCGCGGCCAGCAGCACCCACAAACTCATGTGCGTCTTATACTCGTCCTCAGTCATCTTGCCGTTGCCGATCTCCAGCATGTCCGGGTCGTTCCAGTGTCCTGGCCCCGCATACTTCGCAAGCCCCGCCTGGCTAAATCCAATCGCAATCATCCGCCCGTACGAGTCGTCGATATCGTCCGTCGTGCGCCACATATTCGCGCCCAGCTCCGGCCCCCACTTCCACGGCTGATCCACCCCGTACTGGCAAAGGCTATAGACCATCGGCCGCCCTGTAGCTTTCAGCGCATCGCCCATCTTCCGATAAGCTGCAATCATCAGATTTTTCGCAGCACTCGGATCATCCGGATGCTCCGTCTCCGCCTTGCGCATGTTGTCCTGAAACGAGCACAGGTCGTACTTCAAAAAATCAACGCCCCACTCCGCGTACAACTTCGCATCCTGCGCCTCATGCCCCAGACTGCCTTCATAATGCGCACAAGTCTGCGCCCCCGGCGAAGAATAAATCCCAAACTTCAGCCCCTTCGAGTGAATGTAATCCCCCAGCGCCTTCATATCCGGAAACCGCTCGTTCGCATGCAGCACACCGTCGGCATCACGCTTTCCTTGCCAGGTGTCGTCGACGTTGACATACACATAACCCGCATCGCGCATCCCCGTACTCACCAGTGAGTCAGCCGCCGACCGCACATCCGCATCGGTTACATGTCCAGCAAAGTGGTTCCAGCTATTCCACCCCATAGGCGGCGCAGCCGCGACCTTCGTCTGACCGGGCAAGGGAAGGGAAGAGACCGCAAAAACAAGGGACAGCACGGCGAGAACGCGCATTAAAGAACGCTCCTGAAAAAATCAATCCGAAAGCGTCTCCAAGCATACAATCTCGAAGGTGCAATGATTGCACCACCACCGGAAACGCCCCGATGCCCCATCCCTCGTGCCTTAAACAGAAAAGCCCCGCAACCGCGAGGCATCTCCTGCAAACGTGATCTTCTAGGAAGCCCGTTTCCTCATGCCACCTGCCGCCTGCTTCTCATCCTCCCGGCTCTTCTGCGCCGAGTACTTCTCCTTGGCAGACTTGGGCTTCTTCTTCTGCTCCGGCTGTTCGGAACTCTCCAGAAGAATCGGCTTCGCCGCCTCGGTAATCTTCGCTGCCGCGGCCATCTCCTCGTTCAGATTCTCCGTCAGCAGATCGATCACATCCTGCATCCCCAGCGTCTTGGCCATGGAAATCGACGCCTGATAGGCAGCGATCTCATAGTGCTCCGTCCGAAGCGCCGCACCGATCAAGCCGACATCGAACGACGCGCCGTCTTTATCCTTCTCCAGCGCATTCTTACCCTCTTCGACGATGCCCTCCATCCCATCGCAGTGTTCGCCGGTAGGCTTCTCCTCCAGGTGCCCGAAGACCTCCTTCAAGCGCTCCACCTGACCCTTCGTCTC
>DATMPD010000319.1:0-7113 GCA_035567955.1 Edaphobacter sp. | reverse complement strand
GTTCGAACGAAAGACGGGATTGGTGATCGCGCAAGGCGCCGAACCCAAAGCAGCGGAGTTGTACGTGCTCAGATTCGGACGCTGGAAGTTTTCGAAGATGCCCTCACCGGCCCCAAAGTAAAAGAGCTTGTCCTTGATGATCGGTCCGCCTACGCTGCCGCCGAACTGTTCGCGACGGAAGTCTGTCAGGGGCGTTCCGTTGGAGAGGTTGGCAGTGAGGGCTGCGAGTCGCTGGTAATAGAACAGGCTGCCATGAACGGCATTGGTGCCCGACTTGGTAATCACATTCACGACGCCGCCGCCTGTTCGTCCGAACTCAGCGTTCGCTCCACTGGCCACGACCTGGAACTCCCTGACCGCCTCGAGCGTGATGTCGACCGCCGCGCGCTGGCCGCCCGACTGCTCGCCGAAGAAGCCATTGTTGTAGTCACCGCCGTCGAGGCTGATGTTGTTGAAGATGCCGCGTTGCCCGTTGATGGTGATCTCGTCGCCGTCGGGCCCCTGCACGATGCTGACCCCGGGAGTCAGAGTAAGAAAGTCCTCAAACTTGCGTCCGAGCACCGGCGTTTCGGCTATCGTCTTTTCACCGAGCGTGGTGTTGGACGTGCTGGTGACAATATCGACCATCGGGGCGGAGTTGACGACGATCGATTCTGACGCGCCTGCAACCTGCAGCGCCAGCCTGAGCGACACGGTGCGGCCCACGGTGAGGTTCAGGTTCTCCTGAATGGTGGTTGCGAATCCGGTCTTAGAGATCTTGACGACATAGCGCCCCGGTTGCAGCGAGAGAAACTCGAAGTGGCCGGATGCGTTCGTGACCGCGCGATGAACAATGCCCGTGTCGAGCTCATCTGCCTCAACATCGGCGCCCGGAACCAAGGCCCCGTGCGCGTCCTCAACCTCTCCCTGAATGCTTCCGTTGATAGCCTGTACCTGGGCACAGAGGGCAGTCGAACCGATCCCGCACATCAGGATCACGAAAAGAAAAATTCTTCTGGCAAGAATCGTCATGGCGGCTCCTGATACAAAACGTTCAATAACCAAAGGGATATCGAAGAGAGCAACGTCTGGGCGTGGCTGCTGATTTCTTGACTTGAAGCATGGACCGAGTGGCAAAGCGAAGCTGTTTGTAGAAAAACAGAACAAAGGGGACTGGTAAGTCCTCTCAAGTGAGTAGCCCGGCTGCTTTACGTTTGTGAAGACAGTATCACGACAGCGTCAAATCGTATAGAAAGTTAATCGTCGTCCTGATGGAAGCCCGGGTTCTCGTCTATATACGGCCGTTTCGGTCCCGAAGTTCACTCGGAGATGACCCCACACCTTGAGGACGGATGTCGAGCGCTTTGCAGATGCAAAGGCTTTAGCGGATTGCTATCCGCTACATGCCTCTGTCCATTGGACTTATGCTGAGGATGGGGGGAGGGTGGCCAACTAGCTGAGTGTGGTTTGGGCAAACTTTCGCACCATCGCCAGCAGCAGACGGCGGTCGCTCTCGGAAAGGTGCGCCGAGTAGCGCTGCACCTGGGTGAGGAAGCGAATCTCCTCCTCGTTCAGGTTCAGCCCGGACATCTCCTTGCCGATGGCCTCTTCGGCGAAGAACTCCGAGAGCTGCAGGTCGAGCGCGCGCGCGATCTTTTGCAGCGTCTCGAGAGATGGCACCGTGTGCCCGTTCTCGACACGCGATAGATAACATCGCAGCAGGCCGGTGCGCTTCTCGATGTCGCCCTGCGACATACCCTTTTGCAGCCGGTATCCGCGAATCGTCGTACCGATATTCATCGAAATCGAGACGGCGTCTACTGCACCGCTCGCCAAATCAACAGGGATAGTTTGCATGTCAGCCATTAGCCACAAAGTAAACACCGAGAACCACTTGGTCAATGACTATCTTAGGGGATCCGATGATTTCCGTACCTGCCCAGGTTCATGCATAGTCATTTACCTCTTCAACCCTGAACCCTTACTTGAACCAGAAGAGCCCATCACGAACCGCTACCACAGTACCAAATAGTTACTAAGCTGGAAAGTGAGCTTTCGAACAATTTCTTTCCATCCGCCCAATCCCGCCTTAGCGCCCGACCCCGCCTTACCGCCCGACCCACCGCCTTACCGCCTGACCCACCGATAGACGCTGCAAAGATCCTCCGCCGAGGCCACCAGGTCCACGGCCGCATCCTCCTCCGACATGGCCACCGTTCCGGTCCACAACAGCTCGAAGCCTCCATGCGCCTCCAATAGGTGCCCCGCCTCGGGGTTGAAATAGATGAGATCGAGCCTGCCCGGCCGCCCTCGAAAATCTGCTTCGATGCGCTCGATCAACTGCTGCATTACCGGCGCGGCGAACGGGTTGAAGAGATACAGCAGGCACGGCCCCTCGGGAAACGCGAACTCGGTTGCATCTCCGCAGACGATCCGCACCGGACAAGCCGCCCGCCCGGCTGCGGTCCAAACTGCAACATTCGTCTCGGCAATGCCGGCCAGGGCGGAGTGTAACTCCACCCCAACCACCACCCGAAAGCGAAACTCCGAGGCCATCATCACGGCCCGGCCCTTCCCGCAACCGAGATCGACGAAGCTGTAGTTTTCAAGCGCAGGATGGGTCTGATCGGCGATCCAGTACTCCATCACCCGTTGAAATCGCGACGGAGCCATTCCGTAGTATGCCGTGTTGAATACGTCGTTCTTATGGCCGGAGCGCAGTTCTCCGCCGCCGATCAGACCACTGGTCTCCACTCCATACCGCTCGTCGAAGGGATGGGGCTGCGGTCTCGCCGGCTCCGCCGGGTTTGGGTGCAAACGCGCTCGCCGCAGAGCAAACCGGAGCGTTCCGCCCAGTCCGCGCTGAGCCAGTGACCATTGCAGCTTCGACCACGCTGTTCTGAGCTTCGGCATCGAGTCCTAATCTACGACGAGCCGCTATCGAGGCGAAAGCCCGGGACACCCCGCGCTTATCTCAACTGCCACTTCACCGCCGGACTCATCAGGGTCTGCAGAAGGAAGTTCTTTTCGGGGCGCAGCCACCGGGCAAAGCTGCGCAATAGAAATACCGACAGCGATCGATTCATCACAACGATATCCATGGCTTCTTCGGAGAGGAAGGAATGCCGCATTGAGTGCGGCGTGCCGCCTTCAAAGAACAGCTTTTCCATTCCGATCGCAATCTCATGCTCCATGAGGTAGGAGCGGATTACGGTCCCCACGGAATATTTTGCCAGTCCGCTTCGGTTCATCTGCCAGTCGACTTCGGCCACGCGGTGATGCCTGCGGCCGCCCAGTAAGCTGATCCACTGTCCATCGGCTTGACTCAATCCGACGCAGAAAAATCCCTCCATCGACGACGTCGTCTTGTAGCGTCGCTCAAGGGTGGAGTGGGGGACTGGATGCGTCGACGCATGGTTCAACTCCGTCAGTTGGGCCATCGTCAGCGTGCTCCTGACATCGGCTGTAAAGCTGCATCCCAGTTCTGCCTCGGCTTTGCGGCGGTAATACCTCATATTCCGACGAGTATGCTTACCCATTCTGGCCAGGGTGGCGTCGAGGTTCTCTTGCAGAGCGATCGTTGCGCCGACCTCGCGTCTTTGGGTTCCCCACCAACGCTTGGCTTTGCCAGCCATGGCGACCTCGAAACATTTCTGGCAGCTCTCGGGAGCGCCAGGCTCCAGATTGAGAAGTACAATCTGGGCGCCTCGATCCATCAGGTAACGGCACACCGCCGCGGAGACCTGCCTGCGCAGCTTCGGTGGCGCAATCACCGCCCGGCTCCCGTTGTAATCACTTGCGGTGAACAGACTGGACCGGAACCCCAGCACTCTGTACTCGTACACCAACACCGCACCCCACAGATCTACAGCTCGCAAATCGAACGCCCCTACATCGGACCTCGTGGCCATCAGCACAAGATAGGGAGTTTTTTTCAGATTTTCAGCAGCGGTGAGAAAGTACTCTAGATAGTCTGCCGCCCCGGCCTGGCCGCAAAACTCACTCAGAAGTCGCAGAACGGATCGCAGGCGCAGAATCTCCCCTCGTCCGCGCAACACAACGAAATGTGCGGAGTTGGGATCATCGGCGTTGAATATGGCTTCGCTACCGATCGACAGCATAAGTACATCTCGGAAGAAAAGGGTGAGAACAAAAACAGCGAGTCGCACGAGCAGCGACAACTCGCCCCTATTTCACTGACTCTGTCGGTCAGCTGGATTTCGACGGCAGAAATTTATTTAGAGCGAATCCACATCAGGCTGATTGATTGCGTTCGAGTCCAGTACGTTGTAATTGTCCGGAACAGCTCATGTCGGGGAATTGAGCTCAATTCGTCTTTACCCTTGTTGCTTGCGAAGGCCACCCAAACAGCGCTGGCGGGTTCAGAAAATCGACCTTAGGGTCACTTCTGCGAATGCACCTGTAATTTATATCGAGAAAGAATCTACGGCAAGGAAACTCACGTAACCTTGACGAGGTGACTACTCGTAAGTCGCAATCGAGAAAGCTTTACCCCATAAACATTCCACCGTTCACATCGAGGGTGTGACCGGTGATGTAGCTTGCCTCCTCCGACGCCAGAAACGCCACGGCATGCGCGACCTCAACATCGGTTCCGACCCGGCCCAGCGGGATGTACTGCGCATTGGCTGCCTTCTGCTCCTCAGTCAACACGGAGGTCATCGCTGTCTCGATATACCCCGGCGCCACCGCATTCACCGTGATCGACCGGCTCGCCAACTCGCGGGCAAGCGATTTTGTCAGTCCGATCAGACCGGCCTTTGACGCCGCGTAGTTCGCCTGTCCCGCCTGCCCCGTCTCGCCCACGACCGACGCAACATTGATAATTCGTCCCCAGCGGCTCTTGACCATCTGCGACATGACGGCCTGCGTCATCAAAAATGCGCCGGTCAGGTTTGTCGTCAATACATCGTCCCAATCCTTCCGCTTCATCCGCAAGGCCAGAATGTCGCGCGTAATCCCAGCGTTGTTGACGAGAATATTCACCGCGCCAAAGTGAGCGATCACCGCCTTTGCGCACTCTTTGATCGACTCTTCGCTCGCGACGTCGAGAGCAAATGCATGCGCGGTTCCGCCTGCAGCCGCAATTTCGGCAGCAACCTCGGCGAGCTTGTCCAGATTCCGTGCAGCCAGTGCGACCGAAGCTCCAGCCCGAGCCAGTTCCAGCGCACATGCGCGCCCAATGCCTTGCGAAGCTCCCGTAATCAATGCGATACGACCTGCGAGAATGCTCAATGAACCTCCCTGAGATGACCGTCCTGATTATACGAACCGAAATCGATCTGCTTCTGATCTTCACCCGAGCAAATATTCGCCGTCGAGCAGATAGATTCCATCCGAACCCTAAGGCTACACGGATCAAGTATTCTGAATTTGACCATGTCAGAAAACGAGAAGAAAACAGCTACAAGCGAGACCGACGTCTACGCAATTCACGGAACGGACCCTGAGGTTCTGGCGTACGCGATGGCCAAGTACTCCCGTTCCTCGCTCACCATGAAGGAGTCGCTGGCGGAGATCAGCGCCCAGCGGGCCGAACAGTTTCTCAACACCTTCTACTTTCAGTATGGCCACCGCTCCATCGCCGACCTGGCGCATATTCCTTTCGCGATTGAGCGCCTCAGCCTGCTGGCCGCAATCGAACTGGTCGACGAGCAGCGTTGGGATGGCCAGGAGCGTTCGACGCGTTATCAGAACTTCCGCCGATCCGGCTGGTACACCCCCGACCTCGGGCCTGAGACGCCAGCCTTCACCACTGCCATAGAAGCGCTCTTCACCGCCTACGACCGCGTCGGCGCGGGCATGTTGGACGCGCTGAAAGCGGCAATCCCGCAGCCCGAGTCCATGAAGCCTGAGGCCTACGAGCGCACGCTGAAGGCTCGCGCCTTCGATGTAGCTCGCTATCTGCTTCCGCTGGCGACGAACACCTCCCTCGGTCAAATCGTGAATGCCCGGACGCTCGAGACCCAGGTCTCCCGTCTGCTGACCAGTCCGTTTGCCGAGGTGCGCCAGCTGGGTGAAAAGCTCCGCGTCGCGGCAACGGAGCCCGCGTGGAATGTGCAGCACAGCGCCGCGCAGCTTCTCTGCAACGAGATTGGCTCTGTGGACGAAGCTTGCGGCGGCCGTGCAGCCGAAGCCCTGCTGCGCCCCGTAAAGACCGCCCCCACGTTAGTGAAGTACGCCGCCCCAAGCGACTATCTCCTGCAGACCCGCAGGGACCTAGCGGCCGCTGCTGCCGAACTGATGGCTGGCCAGCCCATCACCCCATCACCAGTCGTCGATCTTTTGGACGATGCGGAGCCGCTCGAAGTCGAACTGGCAACATCTCTGCTTTATCCGCACTGCCATTACTCCTACCGGCAGTTGCGTCACCACGTCGCCGCGCTGAACGCCAGCCGCCTTTCAGAACTCATCGGGTTGGGCACGAAGCACCGCGGACGCCACGACGAGCTTCTGCGGGCCTTCAGCGCAGGACACAGCCTCCGCTTTGACATCCTCATGGACATCGGCGGCTTCCGCGACATGCACCGCCACCGTCGATGCATTCAGCTCCTGCAGCCCTACACGGATCTTCACGGCTATGAGGAGCCGATCTGCCCAGGCCAGCCTACACTCGCAGAAGCTAAGCTGGACGCCTTGTATGCCGAGGCCATCGCCGTCGCGTACGCCGCTTACCATCAGCTTCGCGATTGCGGCGTCGCGGAGGCCGCCGATTCCGCTCTATACTGCCTTCCTTTGGCTACGCGTTGCCGCGCCATGTTCAAGATGGATTTCGCCGAAGCGCTCTATATCTCCGAGTTGCGCTCAGGGGTCGCCGGTCACTTCAGTTACCGTCGCGTCGCCTGGGAGATGTATCAAGCTGTTGCTGCGAAGCATCCGTCGCTCGCGAGCTACTTCCGAATCGAGGACGTGAACCAGCCTGTAGACCTGCTACGTCGATAGTTGTATTCGCCTTTTATTTGCTTTTCCCGCTTTGGATGCTAGAATCCGCATTGAAGTTTAACCCACCATTTTTCACCCCACACAGGAGATGCAACGTGGCAGATGACCGTAGCAAAGCAATAGAACTGGCTCTTTCCGGGCTGGAGAAGCAGTTTGGCAAGGGCTCGATCA
>DATMPD010000318.1:0-6803 GCA_035567955.1 Edaphobacter sp. | reverse complement strand
TGAGGAAGTCGACGCGGGCGAGGCCGGCGCAGTCGCAGGCGCGGAAGGCGGCGATGGCCATTTTGCGGATTTGTTTGGATTCGGATTCGGAGAGAACCGCGGGGATGATGGGGAGGCTGGCGGCGGAGTGGTACTTGGCGTCGTAGTCGTAGAATTCGGCGCCGGGCACGATTTCGCCGACTACAGAGGCTTCGGGGGAGTCGTTGCCGAGGACGGCTACTTCGAGTTCGCGGGGCTTGGCTCCGGGGCCGCCTACTCCCTGTTCGATGATGAGCTTGCGGTCGTAGCTGGCGGCGAGGTCCATGGCCGGGGCTAGCTCGCTGCGGTCGTGGACCTTGCTGATGCCCACGGAAGAGCCTAGATTCGCGGGTTTTACGAAGACCGGGTAGGTGAGATTTTTTTCGATGAGCTTGGTGCAGCGTTTGGCGTCGGCCTTCCACTCGCTGCGGAGGAGGTTGACGTGCGGGGTTTGGGGGAGGCCGGCTGCGGTGAAGAGTTGCTTCATGGCGGACTTGTCCATTCCCGTGGCGGAGCCGAGGACGCCGGAGCCAACGTATGCAATATCAGCTAGTTCGAAGAGGCCCTGGATGGTACCGTCTTCGCCGAACGTGCCGTGGAGGACGGGGAAGATGACGTCGAGGGACTGGGCGAGGGAGCCGTTCTGCTGGGCCAAGGAGGTGTTTTGCAGGGCGACATCGGTGCTGGCGGTTAGATCGACGGATTTGGATTTATGCAGGATTGGCGCGGGTTTTGTGTCGCCGGTGAGGAGGTGCTGGGCTTCGGTTGAGGTAAGCCACTGGCCTTGTTTGGTGATGCCGATGGGGATGACTTCGTATTTGGTGCGGTCGATGGCGTTGAGGATGGAGGCGGCGGAGAGGAGGGAGACCTCGTGCTCGCCGGAGCGGCCACCGAAGAGGATGCCTACTCGGAGCTTGTTTTTTTGTGGTTTCTTCGCCGTTTCTTTCTTTGTCTTCTTTGTCATGGATAGGTACAAGTTTCTACTAATTTGCGGTTTGGACGGGGAAAAAAGTTGGGAGGGGTATCGAGGTGGTTTTTACAGGGGGTTTTGCTGATTTTGGTGTGTTTTGTGGTGGTAAATCGTGGTGAAGTTGTGGTGGATTGCGTGGTGAATCGTGGTGTTTTGTGTGGTGTTTTTCGGGGTTGAAAAACGTGCCACTTTTTCGAAATTTATTTTTTGATGCTTTGATGCATTGACAGGCCCAATGCGCAGGTCCATACTCCAATCCGGTGCCGACACTGCACCTCTCCTGGGTTTTACATTCAACTGGTTCGACGCGAAGGCAAGAGACTGTCCCACGAACGAAAACGTAGGGCTTTGTCCAGTCTTCCGGGATCGAAATAGCTCGCAAAGAGTTATCAGGATGTCCGCGTCTCGCCTTGCGGACCCGCACGAGGGCCCCCTAAAAATTGAAATTCAAGGAGCTTTTCGATATGACACGCATATCTAATGCTTTGTCAGTGTTGGCGGGCATGCTGCTGACTGTAGCCACCGCCGGCGCGCAGCAGATTCCCCAACTGGATGCCGTGCGGGATATTCCCCAGCTGGATTTGGAGTCATTGGATCTGGGCGGCTTTGTGATCCCTATTCCTCAGATTAACTTCGGGAAGCCAGCACCGGAGTTTGTCGGCAGTCCGGCTACTCCTTTCCCGTTCCCAGCGAAGCCTGTGCCTCAGAGTCCGTTCATGGCGCCGAATGGACTTAGCGGGGTACACCTGGATGCCTATCAGAGCGATACGTACACGTTTGCGGGACCGCTTGGGCACTCATTGGAGGTGACCTCGACGTTCCGGGCCGGTCTCTGCGGAACAGTAACCTTCGACTCCAAGGGTCGAATCATCGTGGTCTGCGTTGGGCGCAGGCCGATTGTTTATCTGATGGATCCGGTGACGTTGCGGGCGATGTCGAGGCTGCTTATGCCAGAGTCAACTAATAGCGACGCGCCTGCAACCTTTGGAGCGGGTGGTTACTTCTTCCTTGACCAGCTGAACCGGGCGGTCATTCCGACGCGCACCAATGATCTGTGGAGGGTCAAGGTCGTTGAGCATCCTTTTCTTGGACCGAGGTTGGAGAAGGACCACACCTGCGAGGACGATCTTCCCGGGGCGATTCCGACGGACCAATCGATCTTGTCGACGTTCCCCGACGCTCACGGACTTCTGTGGTTTACCACAAGCGGGGGGCAGGATCCGAACGCAGAACCGGCGATGGTTGGGACGGTGGTTCCCAGTCCGACGGTGACGACCTCGTGCACGGTTAAGCTGGCAAAGCTGCCGAGCGGGGAGATCATCCGCAAGTCGTTTGGGGTCGATCCGGACCCGTCTCGCGGAGGCGTCTTTGTTGTGTCGGATAAGCATCTGTACCGGTTTGACGCTATGGCGGACGGGACTCCGGGTGAGACGTGGAGCGCGCCTTATGATTTCGGGACGAGAGTAAAGCCGGGGCAGCTCTATCAGGGATCGGGTACTACCCCGACGCTGATGGGAACAGACTATGTTGCGATCGGTGACAACGCCGATCCGAGGATGCACGTAGTGGTGTTCAAGCGAACGGCAGCGCCTCTTGCTGACCGGCAGGTCTGCGCCGTGGAGGTTTTTCCTCCGAACTTCAGCGATTCTTTCAACTCACTGATCGCGACGGATACGACCATTACTGTGGAGAACAACTATGGCTACATGCTGGAGACGACGCTCTTTGGCGGCACGACGGTGCCGGGTATTACGAGGATCGATCTCGACAGCGGCGGGACGGGATGTCACACGGTGTGGGAGAACAAGACGCTGAGCGTGCCGAATGTGGTGTCTCAGGCGTCGCTGGCGACGGGCCTTGAGTACACCTACACCAAGCAGGGAGACCTTGGGCTTACAGATGCTTGGTACTTCACTGCGGTGGACCTGCGCACGGGCGAGCTGGTCTACAAGCAGCTTGCGGGGACGGGTGTTTTGTTTGATAGCCACTACTCGTCGGTGTATCTCGGACCGGATGGCAAGACAGCGTATGTTGGAGTGCTTGGCGGACTGGTGAGGATTCACGATAGGCACTGAGAGGGGATTTGTTGGCGACGCGCGCGGGAGTTCGGGAGACTGTCGCGCGCGTTGCGAGTTTGTAGCCCGGGGCTAAAGCCCCAATTATTTGCTGTGATTGTCGTAGGGCTGAAGACCTACGCTTAATCCCAGGAGGGACAAGTGCGAGGCGCCAAGGCTGTGAAGTGAAGACCCGGGGCTAAAAGCCCAGTTATTTTCTGTGATTGTCGTGGGGCTAAGGCCTCCGCTTAACCCCAGGAAGAACGAAGGCGAAGTGCCAAGGTTGAAGCCTTGGTCTACCTTGGAAGCAACGTGTGAGTTGTCCGAGATCGTCCGAACATGCACAACAATAGTTCGGCGGTTTGAGAGGGAGCCTGTCTGATGGCGCTTGATTCTGTGAAAAACGATGTGAAGGAGCGGGTGAGGGCCTGCGAGGATTGGTGGTTCGATACGACGCGACGGGTCCAGACTTCGGGGCTGGTGCAACGTCCCCGGACAGCAGCTCAGATTGTTGGGGAGATTCAGGACAGCCATATGTATGGGCCGGTGCGGGTGGCCAATGCTCATGCGGCGCTGCGGGATCTTCCGCTTGGTGGCGCCCGGAATGGGAGCGCCGGCGTCGGGGACTATTCCCGGTACACGTTTATCGACATGGGGTCGGGCAAGGGCCGGGTGCTGTTTGTGGCGGCGGAGTATCCGTTTCGCAAGGTGATCGGGGTGGAGTTTTCGAACGCGCTGCATGACGACGCGGTGGCCAATCTGAAGCGATACAAGCACCCGAAGCGGCGCTGCGACGATATTGAGCCGGTGCATGTGGATGCGAGGGATTTTGAGTTTCCGAACGACAATCTGGTGATCTATCTGTTCAATCCGTTTGGGCCGGAGGTGATGGAGAGGATGCTGGCGAACCTGGAGAAGTCGCTGGAGAAGCATCCGCGGCATGCGATTGTGGTGATGCTGTGGCCGGATCACTCCGATGTGGTTGAACGGATGGCGATTATGCGGGTTTACAAGAAGACTCGACGGCACCATATATTTGAGGCGGGAGCGCGGCCGTGAGCGGCGAAGATGTCTCTTGCGGCGGTAGAGTGGTGGGTTTGGCATTCTGTTTCGCGAGACGAGAACAGATAGGAGCAAAGAGCGAAATACAGGGGTTCTTCCCCTTCGACAAGCTCTGGGTCAGAATGACAACTTAGAACAACGAAAGCCGATTAACTGACCTATACAAACAGCAGTTTCTTCCCTCTGCTGCGCTTCGGTCGGGGGTATGTGGTGCGGCAAAAGGCCGGGCTCCTGATCGAAAATAGGTGGAAGAAAGCGTTGGCGGGCATATTCAGGGGATTCGGGCGGGGCGTATACTTTGCCCGTCCGTGAGATTTCGTGGGGGATTTCGGCGGAGCTTTGCGAAGGCCAGGAGGCAGCGATGAAGACGACTTTCCGAATGACAGTGATGGCGGCGGCGTTGGGGATGATGAGCGGGTTGGCGGCGGCGCAGGAGCAGGGCGCGACGACGGCGGCAGAACCGGCTGCAGCAACGACGGCGACACAGGTGGATAACGGCGCGATGCCGGGGGATTCGCATGTGAGGATTGTGCGGCTGAGCGATGTGAAGGGGAACCTTGCGCTGGATCGCAAGACGGGTTTGGGATTTGAGCAGACGATGCAGAATATGCCGATCGTCGAAGGCGAGAAGCTGAAGACAGAGGACGGATACGCTGAGGTGGAGTTTGAGGACAACACCACGATGCGGCTGGCTCCGGAGTCGCAGGTGGATTTTTCGCTGCTGGCGCTGCGGAGTTCGGGGGCGAAGGCTTCGACGATGAATGTGGTGAAGGGGACCGTGTATGTGAGCACGGAGAGTACGAAGGGGAATGAGTTCCTGCTGGTGGCGGGAGAGGCGAAGATGACGGTTGCGCCTTCGACGCATCTTCGGCTGGAGGTGAATGAGACGCGGACGGTGGTGTCGGTGTTCAACGGAAGCGTTGAGGTGCAGCGCGGCGGCGAGACGACGGTGGTGAGCAAGAAGGAGTCGTTGGCGATCGGGGCGGACCAGATGACGGTTGCGAAGAAGGTCGCCGGGGAGCCGTACGATGCGTGGGATAAGGAGTCGATTGATTACCACAAGCGGTATGCGGCGGCGAATGCGTTTGCGGGCGGGGGCAATGCGTATGGGCTGAGCGACCTGAATTACTACGGGAGTTTTATCAATGCGGGTGGGTCGTCGTTCTGGCAGCCGTATTTTGTGGGCGCGGGATGGAGTCCTTATGCGAATGGGGTGTGGGCGATGTATCCGGGGGCGGGCTACTCGTGGGTGTCGCCGTATCCGTGGGGATGGCTGCCGTATCACTCGGGTTCGTGGTCGTTCTTCCCTGGGTATGGATGGGGCTGGCAGCCGGGCGGTACGTGGAACGGATTGAATAATGTGGGGATGGGCGGCGGCACGACAGCGACGGGAGGTGTGCCGGCGAATGGAGTGGGTCAGAATCCGATGCATGCGCCGACGCGGTCGGCCACTCCCCCAACGGCTCCTGCGTTAACGGGAGCGACGAGACAGTCGCTGGTGATGTCGAGCCAGACGCCGATTGTTTTTTCGCGGCAGGACCGGGATGGGAACTTCGTGTTTCAGAAGGATTCGGCTGGGCTGGGAGTGCCGCGCGGATCGCTGGGGAATTTGAATCACGTGAACAACGATGTGGGAAAGCATGGGTCGGCGAGCATGCCGGTGTCTGCGGCTGTGCCTAACGGCGGGGCGGAGGGTAATATCCACGGGGCGACACGGGGTCCGGCGACGCTGCGGCCGGCCTACGGAGGAGAGGGGTCGCCGGCAATGCGGGGGAACGAAGCTGCTTCGGCGGCGCGTCAGGCCGGAGTTGATAGAACCGGCGGGGCGCAGGGGGCTTCGCCTTCGTATCACGGCGGAGGAGGCGGGGCTCAGTCATCCCACACAGCCGCTCCGATGAGCGCACCTGCGGGGAGTGCAGGAGCGACCTCGAGTGGGGGCGCGAGTCACGGGCAGGCAGCAAGTCCGAAGTAGACGGCTGCGAGTTGCGATCCAACGGCTCGCGGAGTTGCTATGCCGTAGTATGGGTGTGAGTCGCGGGCGTTGGAGCGGATATGACGGCAAGCACCTACGTGAGAGTGTCCGCGGCGATTGAGGCGGCGACGGGGACTGCTTTGATTGTTAGTCCTGGCCTGGTTGTTCAGATATTGTTAGGTGTCGGTGTCGCCGAGACCGGCATTGCGATTGGCCGCGTGGGCGGATTCGGGCTGCTGTCGCTGGGAATGGCTTGCTGGCCGAATGGAGATGAGGTCACGGTTCGCGCAACCTGGGTTCTGTTTCTTTACAACCTGCTGGCATCTCTCTATCTCTGTTATCTCCGGGTTGGGGGAGGGTTCACTGGCTACGTGCTTTGGCTTGCGGTGGGTCTTCACGCCGTTCTGGCGGTTCTGTTGGCGCGGCCAGCCTTGGCGGCGATCTCCGCGTTGAAGACTGCCTAACTTAAGATTGCCGACTCGTTCAAAGGCTTCGACTAGACGTTGAATTTGAAGAAGAGGATATCACCGTCTTTGACGATGTACTCTTTGCCTTCGGAGCGGAGGAGGCCGGCTTCTTTGACGGCTTGTTCGCTGCCGTATTTGAAGAGGTCGGCGGAGGCGTAGCAGTCGGCCTTGATGAACCCTTTTTCGAAGTCGGAGTGGATGACGCCGGCGGCTCCGGGGGCTTTGGTGCCGCGGCGAATGGTCCAGGCGCGGACCTCCTG
>DATMPD010000317.1:0-11234 GCA_035567955.1 Edaphobacter sp. | reverse complement strand
TCCTTCTGTCGCAGAATCTCCGAATTGGCATACTCCGCCCCGGTCGGCGTAATCTCCACGTCGCCCTCTGTCACCTTCAGAAAGCCCAGCAACTGGGCGGCGTCCACGATCGGCAGCAAATCGTCGATCTCAAAAGCCAGGTCGTCCGCCAGCCGGTAAATGTCATCCTTGCCGTTGTGGTCCAGCACCAACTCCAGCAGGCCCGCGATGCCGCCCGGCCGCGCGTGGGGCAGCATCTGGTAGTGCATCTCCCGCTGGTCGCGAACCTTCCTCCCGGTTGCCGTCTGCGGGAGTGCCGGCGGTTGTGCATCGGGCTGTGTCAGCACTTTGTAGATGTAGTCCACCAGCTGCGTGAATGCCGCCGCCTTCCGGTCCCTCGGATGCTGAATGGCCACGCGAAAGTCGGTCCGCACATGCCCCGGATTGCGGCCCAGCACAATGATGCGATCGGCCAGCAGCACGGCCTCTTCGATGTTGTGCGTAACCAGAAAAATTGCCTGCGTCGGAATCGTCTTGTTCTGCCAGAGCTCCAGCAGCTCGCTGCGCAGGTTCTCCGCCGTCAGGACATCGAGGGCAGAGAACGGCTCATCCATAAACAGCACCTCCGGCTCCACGACCAGCGCCCGGGCGAAACCCACACGCTGCCGCATCCCCCCGGACAACTCCTTCGGGTAAGCCGCCTGAAAGCCGTCCAGACCCACCGTATCGAGAATCTTCAGGCTCCGTTTGCGCCGCTCCGCCGGCTCCATGCCCCGCGCCTTCAGCGGTGCCTCTACGTTTTCTAAGACAGTAAGCCACGGAAACAGTGCAAAACTCTGGAACACAATCGACACATTGACGTTGGCCGTTGCAATCGGCTGTTCATGCCAGTACACCTCGCCCGCCGAAGGCGTTGATAAGCCAGTCAACATGCGAAGCAGCGTTGACTTTCCCGAGCCCGAAGGCCCAAGCAACGCCACAATCTCCCCCCCGGTAATGGAGAGATCAGTCGGCGAGATCACTTGAATGCGGTTCTCGCTCGGCTGCGCATAATATTTCTCGACACGTTCGGCGCGTATGATGGCTGGCTGCATAAGAAGTTTTGTAGTACAGTATGCGTTCTCTGTAAATTGTGGAGGCTGTCCGTCAGCCTGCTATCCGGTCAGCGTATCATTACCAGGTAGGGCAAAACAGGAAACCTAGGCCTGTGAACGTTACATTTAATACTTGAACTTTGACCTTCAAATTTTGGGGATATTCAGAATGGCAGATTCAACAACTACAGCCTCATCAAAACCCAGGGTACTCGTCGCCGATGACGAGCAGGTAATTGCCAATACTCTCGCAATCATTCTGAATCAAGCGGGCTTTGAGGCACGTGCTGTGTTTAGCGGAGAAAAGGCCGTCGAGTCGCTCGAGAGCTTCCAGCCCGACATGCTCATCAGCGACGTCATCATGACCGGCATGACCGGTATCGAAGCTGCAATCATCACTCGCAGCAAACTACCAAAATGCAAGATCCTCCTGTTTTCAGGCCAGGCCGCCACCGCGGACTTGCTTGAAAAAGCCCGCACGCAAGGTCACGAGTTCGAAATCCTGGCCAAACCAGTCCACCCAACCGATCTCCTAGCAAAGCTTCGCGGCTAAGGGTCTGCTGCCTATTCCGGCAGTTTTCCGCAAGCCAGCTATGTTGCGTTCAGGCGCATCTTCGGGAAGCTACTTCACGACCTCGTAGCGCAGTCGGACGACGCTGTCAGGGTATTTCCTGGCGGAACGCAGGCGAAGCGGGACGTCCCGATGGCGCGGCGCCACCAGTGGAATGCCCTTGCCGATGAACGTGGGGATGACGTGGATGTCGAACTCGTCGATCTCGCCGGCGTCGAGGAACGAAGCGATCAGCCCGCCGCCACCCATCATCCAGATGTGTTTTCCCGGCGTGGCGCAGAGACGGCGCGCAAAGGCCTTCACCGGCTCCGACACGAATTCCACACCTGGCGCCGCCCGCTTCGGCGGCTTCCGCGAGAAGACGTAGTTTGCGACCCTCGCGTCGAATATCCTGCCTTTCGTTCCCGCCTTTTTGTGAAAGGCAAGAGCCCAATCGTAGGTCTTGCGTCCCCACAGGATAGTGTCGATCGAAGTGTAGAACCTGGTCATTCCGTAATCGATCGTGTCCGGCCTGCGATTGAGCCACTCGACATCGCCGTCTGGCCGGGCGATGTAGCCGTCCGCGCTCGTCGCAATGTAGACGATAATCTTTCTCTGCGCTTTCATGAGGCACTCTCCGGCTCGGTCCCGTCACCTTACACAGTTCAATCTCTGCCCGAGCGATCCACATCAAACTGGCGTCTGTCCTTCACCTTGACGGCAGGCACTCCGGCATACACCGTCCACGCATCCAGGCTCCGCGTCGCCACCGACCCAAGCCCAAGCACCGCACCCTCGCCAACATTCACCCCCGGTGCAACCGAGGCCCGAGCGCACACCCACGCATAGGCTCCAATGTTCATCGCGTAGGCGATCAACGGAAATGCGGGATCATCATAGTCATGCGTAGCCGAGCACACATAAGCGTCCTGCGACAAAATGGCATG
Organism: Edaphobacter sp.; assembly: GCA_035567955.1. Lineage (GTDB taxonomy): Bacteria > Acidobacteriota > Terriglobia > Terriglobales > Acidobacteriaceae > Edaphobacter. Next base: position 8,664 of record DATMPD010000317.1, on the reverse strand, counting down.
CGACCCCAGCGTAACCGGCGCAGGATTGTAAATCTCGGCGCCATCTCCTGCAGTTACCTGTTCGGCACAGATCAAATTCCACGGCGCCCACACCCTCGATCGCGGATAGAAGTGGCAATTGGCCCCCATCGTCGCCCCAAACAGGCGCAGAAGAAACGATCTCCACGAATGTAACGGTCTCGGTGACGTTCTATAAAACACCGTCCAGCAGATATTCCAGTTCAACCGTCGCAGCCGATCGCGAAACGAAAACGCCGGTCGAAGATACGGATCAGCCGCCGTGTCTGCCGAAATGTGCTCCGCCGCGTTGTAGTGAATCTGCTTTGGCATGGACGCAACACCTATTCCGAATTCACTGCAGTAGGAGTAAGGACCGTGGCGGTTCCAAACAGCCGGATGATCGCCTTTGCATTCTCTCGCATATCGTATCGCCGGTGGAAGCATTGATACGCAAGCTCCGCCATGCGTTGCCGCTCCTCAAGGGTCATGCCGATCCACCGCTGCAGCAGCCGCAACGTGCCCTCCGCGGTGTCCAACTCCATCAACCCCGCGCCATCGTCTGCAATTTCCTCTGCGATATTCACCTTGTCGGCAAGCAACACTGGTTTACCGCACCCAAGAGCCTCCGCCACCGCAATCCCGAAGTTTTCCTGGTGCGAGGGTAGGATGAACGCCTCTGATCCAAAGAATGCTCCCCACTTTGCGTCGCCAGTAATCAGGCCCGGCCAGAAGACGCGGTCCGCTATCCCCGCACTCGCCGCAGTCGCTTTCAACTTCGCGCTCCATAGCTGTTGATCAGGACCGGCCATCACCAGGTAAAGATCGGGATCGGTCGCCGCGACCTTCGCGAACGCATCGATCAGAAGATCACATCCTTTCTTGCGGTGGATGCGGCCAAGAAAAAGAAGGTACCGCTTACCCTTCGCCTCAGGACACTTGGCAAAGAACGCACGCTTCTGCATCTCGGCATCTCCCGACGGCCCGCTAGCGCCGTACGGCACCACATAGGCGTTCCAGCGATGCAGCCAAAAGCTCTCCTCGGCCAGCCGCTTCTCCGCCTTCGAAGTAAACAGCACGCGATAGGCGCCACGCAGAATCCAGTACTCCGCCGGAATCCAGTAGAGCCATTTCTTAATGTGTTTCAGTGGAAACGCATGTTTGAAGTAAGGGTCGAGCATGCCATGCGTGAATACGACGTACGGTGTATTTCCTGCCAGCGTGCGCCACGCCGCGTATCCGCAGTACTGCCACAGCCCATTCACCACGACCCCATCAAACCGGTGGCGGTTATCTCTCAGCCATGGCAGCAGCCTGGAATTGAACCCATACTTGGTATTCGTTGGCCCAAGAGCGTGCACCGGGAATCCGATATCGTTCAGATACGGTGCGGACGGATCATCCAGAGTGACGACTTCCCCCGTGTAGCCGATCGGGCCATAGCTCAGCAAGACCCTCACGGATTCGGTGGGACCGCCCGCGGCAGGGTCCAGCGTTCCGATAATGTGGAGAATCCTCATCTGTTTTTGCTCATCAACTCCCAGAATATCAGCAGGATTTCCACTCGATTCCGGCAATGAAACCGCGGTCGTCACTCTGCCGTTATCTTCCGCGTGACCTGTGCAATCGCGCGCCTCAGGCCGCGAACATCCGCTTCAAAATCCCAGGTCTCTATCTTGCCTAAACCACGCCGCCCCATCGCCTCCGCTGTCTCCGGCGTCGCCAGGACTCTTCGTAAAGCATCGGTCAAAGCTGCAACATCTCCGGCGGGGAAGACACAACCCTCGACCCCGTCCTCAACCAGGTCCGGCTGACACCCCACCTCGTCGGAGACGATCACCGCCCGCCCGGCGTTCATCACCTCGTTCACGATCAAGCCCCAGGGCTCATGCCGTGACGGCAGAACGAAAACCGCTGCCATATCGAAAAACCTCGGCAGCTCCGATTGGTTCCTGAACCCACAGAAACGAACTCCCCCAAGCTCGCTCTCTGCCGCCTGCCTCTCCAGAGCCGCCCGCTCCTCGCCATCTCCGACGATCACAAGATAGGGATACGGCTCTCTCCCCGGCCCAGGTGACAAATTCCTATAAGCGGCTAACAGGTCCGAGCATCGCTTCCGGCTCTGCAGTTTCGACGCAAACAGAATCACCGGTCGAGTGGAATCCAGTTTCAACTCATTCCTCAATGCGGCGCGTCCCTCGCGAGCCTCCAGGCAGCGGCTTTGAAAATAATGGTTGTCCACGGCGTAAGGCATCCGATGCAATGGAAAATCCTCGCCCAGATAATGACGCCAATACGCTGCATTCAGCGTCCCGATCGGCAGAGCGCCATCGAGCAGCCCCCGCAGCACCTTGAAAAACAGATGCTTCGCCGCCAGCGTCGGCCCGCTGCGGTCGCGATCCCCAAGCCACGGCTCTGCCCGAACCAGCACCGGTATGCCCAGTGCCTTCGCCGCCACCATCGCTTGCATCGCATTCACCGAGGAGTACCCATGCACCCAAAGCACATCGAAGCCGGCCACGTCTTTGCTTCCGCGCAGGCGGCTGAAGATCCCATAGTTCAGTGGGCTCAATGCACCCGGATTCGCATTGTCGCGAAGCACAGGCAGAAATTCGTGGCGGTACCCATCCAGCAGCGGCACGTCCCACTTCACGCCTACGCCGAATCCCTCGTCCTTATAATCGCGAACAGAAAAGTCCGAACCGAAAAATACAGTCAGGTCAATGTCCGGCTCCTGAGCGATCCGGCGCAGCATCGGTGCCTGGTATTGAATGGGATGGCTTACCAGATAAGCCAGCCTCACTTTGTCCTTCAATCTGCTTCCCATCTCTGACGACAGTAAAACCATATCGTGTCGGGTCTCGTGTGAACCTCGGGGGCTTGCGAGCGTGGCGGTTCCGTCAGTCGCTATACTCCACTGGCGACGAGCAGGAGCGACACAATGCCCAGCAGGACACCGATTCCTCCGTTCTTAATCGCTGCCTTCATCGGGGTGGTGGGCAGGAAGACGATATCCTCAGGTTGCAGTACGGGGTCGGGCGCCTTACCCTCGACTATCTTCTTGAAATCGACGCGAACCACCTGGCGTCCGGTCCCCACGGAGCGAATAATTCGGAGATCGTTTTGCTTGCCTTCAAAGCCGGAGCCACCGGTAAGCGCCGCCACCTTCATCAATGTCATCGGTGAGTTTTGTGAAAGCGGTATCGCGCCCTGCGTCTTGAAGGCTCCAAGCAGATAAATTACTCCAACCCGGGAAACAACGATCGTGTCCCGCGGGAAGATCGGGATATTCGCTTCCGTACTCTTTGCAGGATCTGTTCCCATATCGACCATGATAGGTTGCGCCACGCCGGGACGGTTGATTGTAATCACATGACTCGCCGTCGCCGGAAGCCCGCCTCCTCCCACGACCACCGTCGTGGTCGTTGACGAAAATCCGCCGCCGCCGCCCACTGCAGCCAATACGTCGTAAAGCCGTCTCTCCCCGATGATCGCCACAAGTCCGTGCAGCTCTCCAATGACAGTGGCTGTCTGATTGGGCGACTCCACAATCTGGATCGATACCTGGGGATCGCGATACATCCCGGCGCCCACCAGCTTCTGCGCGATCAGGTCCTGAGCCTGATGCAGTGTGAGCCCCTCTACCTGAACGCTTCCGATCAACGGCAATTGAATCGTGCCATCGAGCCCGACGCGTGTCGTCGGACCGTATTCAGAACTTCCGAAGAGATGAATAGTGATCAGATCATCATGCCAGAGATAAACATCTCGATTGGCCGGATACAGAATTGCTGGATCGGTCGTTATCGTCACCGGAGGGTTGACCTGCGTCGAAATTCCGAGCGCGGGTCCGCTGAACTGTGCCGCCGCAGAGCCGGATAGAGCCATCACTAGAAGCACCGCCAGGCTCAGCCAGGCACCGCAGCGGCCAATCCGAAATCTACCTTCGGCCCCGCCCGTCCAGAGAGTATCGTGTCTGTGTCTCATCGCTCGGTCTCCCCGGATCTGCGCGCCTCGTCACCGGAGGCCTTGTGCGATTCCCAGCTTTCCGAATCCACACTCGAATACGAGTAACCTGAGTACCCGTAGTACCCGTAATATTCGGGCGAGTTCAGATCGACAGCGTTCAACACGATACCGGTAATACCGGCGCCGGAGCGCAGCAGGATATCCCTCGCCCGCCGCACCACATGCTTGCTCGACTTGCCGTGACGCACCACCAGTACGACAGCATCCGCCTGTCGTGCGAGAATGACGCCGTCTGTAACCGAAAGAATCGGCGGAGAGTCGATCACCACGTAGTCGTAAAGTTCTCCACAGCGCCTCAGAATGGCGTCCATAGCCCCGGAGCTCAACATCTCTGTCGGAAAAGGTGGAACCGGTCCACTCGGCAGAATGTCCAGATTTGGAATCTCAGGCACGCTCTGCACCGTCTCTTCCAGTTTCGTGGCTCCGGTCAGCACGGTCGTCAGGCCGATCTTGCCATTCAGCCCGAACCGATGATGAATATTAGGCCGGCGAAGATCTCCATCAATCAGCAGAACACGCGTGTCCCGTTGCGCAAGAATCGCCGCCAGATTACTGGCTGCCGTAGTCTTGCCTTCCGAGGGCGTCGCGCTCGTAAGCACGATGAACTTCGGCGGATGCCCTGCAGTCGATAGGAGAAGGGATGTGCGTAAGGATCGGAAAGATTCGGCGAACTGCGACTTCGGCTGCGTCAGGATGCCGATATTTCGTTGCGCCGTTGTCAGGGTTCCCGCATGATCGACAGAAGAACGTCGTGCGCGTGGAATGATAGCCAGCGACGGAAGCTCCGTGATGCTTTCGATCTCCGCGATGCTCCGCAACCCGGTGTCCAGGCTCTCCATCAGGAAGGCGATCACAATACCGGCCAGCAGGCTGAAGGCCAGCGCAGTCATGATTACGGTCGACTGCGGCCGTAGTACAGGATTTGCCGGAGGCAGAGCACGATCGACAATGTCAATCTCCAGCGATTCCAGTCCGGATTGAACGCTCGCGGTCCGTAGACGCTGCTCCAGACTGTCGTACAAGGTTCGGTTCGCTTCAAACTCCCGCTGGCGCAGCGTGTATTCCACCAGCTGATCCCGCAACTTATAAGCTTCCGCCTTCTGAGCTTCCAGGGCAGCAGTCGTCTGATCTTCGTTCGCACGCGCGACAACGTAGTTCTGTTTCGCCTGTATCAGCAAACGGTTCTGCTCAGCGTCGATCTCTTTGACCAACTCATCCATCTGAGCCTTCAGCGCCTTCGCCTGAGGATGGTTCGGCCCCAGCGTCGATTCCATCTGCGCATAGTTTGCCTTCGCTCCGGCAAGCTGTCCGCGCAGCTGAGTCAACGCCCCCGGCGCGGTTCCCGGAGTCAGTTCAATCGTGCCTTCGATCGTGTTCGGATCCATTCCGCTCAAAACGCGATAACGTGCCTCGGCAATAATCCGTGTTAACTTCGCCGCCCCGACCGCTCGGGAAAGATCGTCCAGCGAGTTGTTGATCTGATTGCGGTTCGGATCGAACCCGAGAATGCCTAACCGCCGCTGCATATCCATCAACTGTTCTTGCGACGTCTCCACCTCTTGCTTCAGGCCCTCCAGGGTTCCTGAGAGAAAATCAGAAACCCGGCGCGAAGACTCAAATCGAACCTGATAGCTGCGCTGCATATAGTCGGAAATAACTTGGTTGACGATGTCTGCCGAGAGCTTCGGATTCAGGCTGGTGTAACTGATACGGATAATGTCGGTTTTGGGAACGACGCCGATGTGCAGATTGCTCTGCAGGCGGTGAACCGTATCTTGTCGAATCTCGCCATCGTCCAGCGACCTGTGGGCAACAGGCCCCTTCACCTCAAGAAAGTCTGCGTTATTCGCCAGGTCCATCTCGCGACATACCTTCAGCATCAGGGTGTCGCTCTTCAGAATCTCGATCTCGGTCAGCATCTTCGAACCGGCATCGCTGTCGTAGCCTTGGACTGCGCTCACCCGATACTCATTCGACGAGCCCGATCGCACCTGAATCCGCCCATACGAGTCGTACACCTGCGGTTGAGACTCTGCTTTGTAGATCCCGTAGGCCAGCCCCAAAAGGACGGCAATAATCAGAACCCACCGTCGTTTCCGAAGAACGATCAGCGCTTCAGACAGCGTAGTATCTGTAACAGTCGTACTGAATCTGTTTTGGCTCGTCTCGGGAACACCCACGAGCGGCGGCTGCGTATTTTCGGAACCCATTTCCCCTAGTCTACCCGAGTGTGCCTTCCAGAAGGAAGATTAGATGGAGCCACCCGCACATCGGTTTCAAAAATTGCCGCTCGCCCTCAAACCCTCTCGATTATCTCTGGGTTCGGTTATCCTCAACGAAGAGGAATAACACCACAGCATAATGAGTGAAAAAATCAAAATTGCCGTTGTTGGATCGGGATATGTCGGTCTGGTCGCTGCCGTCTGCTTTGCTGAAATGGGCCACAATGTCATCTGTGTCGACAATGACGAACGCAAGGTCGCCGCTCTCCAGGCCGGTGACTCGCTCATTCATGAGAACTACCTCTCCGAGCTTCTGGAGAAGCACCGTAACACCCACGTCCGCTTCATGACCGACCTGGCCGAGGCCACTCGCGAGTGCGAAGCTATCTTCATCGCCGTAGGAACCCCGCAAAGCGAAGCCGGCGACGCAGATCTCTCCTACGTCGAGGCCGTCGCCTGTGAGATAGCCCGTTCCATCACCAGTTACAAGGTCATCGTTGAAAAAAGCACGGTGCCCGTTTACACCAATGAGTGGGTCACTCGTTCCATGGAGCGCAACGGCGTCGCCCGTAACCTCTTCGATGTCGTCTCTAACCCTGAGTTCCTTCGCGAAGGAACCGCCGTCACCGACTTCCTTCATCCCGACCGCATCGTCGTCGGCGCCGACAGCGGACGCGCCGCGGCGATCCTCACGCGGATCTATCTTCCGCTCACCACCGGCGCCTACTACAAGCAAAGCGATGCGATTGCCGGCTTCTGCAACGTCGCCGAACCACCCCCGCTCCTGATGACCTCCACCAAGAGCGCTGAGATCATCAAGCACGCCTCCAACGCTTTTCTTGCGATGAAGATCTCTTTCATCAACGCCATCTCGAACCTATGTGAAGCCACCAACGCCAATGTGGAGCAGGTAGCGCGCGGCATGGGCCTCGACAGCCGCATCGGCCGAAGGTTCCTCCGCCCCGGTATCGGGTACGGCGGCTCCTGCTTTCCCAAAGACGTAGCCGCCTTCCGTTCCGTGGCCGAGCAGCTGGGCATCGACTTCACTCTCCTCACCGAGGTCGAAAAGATAAACACCCAGCAAAAGAGGCGTTTCCTCAATAAGGTCCGTTCCGCCCTTTGGACCCTTCGGGGCAAACGCATCGGCGTTCTGGGCCTTGCCTTCAAAGGAGAGACCGACGACATCCGCGAATCGCCCGCGATCGATGTCGTTGAGATGCTGCTTGCCGAGGGCTGTTCTATCGCCGCCTATGACCCCGCAGCGATCAAGCGCACCCAGGAGGTGCTTCCGGCCGGACCCAATCTTCGTTACGTAGCCGACGCCTATGCCGCAGCCAAGGATGCCGACGCTCTGGTCATCCTTACCGACTGGTCTGAATTCGCCACCCTGGACCTTGACCGGCTCAACAAGACCCTTCGGTATGCCATCATCATTGACGGTCGCAACCTTTACGATCCCGATATCATGATTAAACACGGCTTTACCTATCTCAGCATCGGACGTCCCGCGGCATATCCTGTCCGGGACACCGCTTCACCATTGTCCCCCAGTTAGTTACCGCCTTTGCGGACCCATCGACAATGGCCCTGGCAGGATGCTGCTCCTTCCATCGAAGAGAATGGCAAGGGCAGACGATTCAAGCGAAGAAAGGTAGTACATGATGTCTCGAAACATTCTTGTCACAGGAGCAGCCGGCTTTCTCGGCTCTCATCTTTGTGACTCCCTGCTCGCTGCAGGAAACTCGGTGATCGGCGTCGATAACCTCAGCACGGGCAACCTCGCCAACCTCAGCCACCTCGAGCGCGAAAGCCGCTTCAGCTTCCTTGAACACGACATCACCAGACCCTTCGATCCGGGCAAGGTCGACTTCATCTTCAACTTCGCCTCTCCGGCCAGCCCCACCGACTACACCCGTCTTGGTCCCGAGACTCTCCTCGTCGGCTCCGCAGGCACCATCAACGCACTCGACCTCGCCCGTAAATACGGCGCCGGCTTCCTTCATGCCTCCACCTCCGAGTGTTATGGCGACCCGGAAGTCCACCCCCAGGTCGAGACCTACTGGGGGCATGTCAATCCCATCGGCATGCGTTCGGTCTACGATGAAGCCAAGCGTTTCTCCGAGGCTGCCATCATGGCCTACCACCGTTACTACTGTGTGGACACCCATCTCGTCCGTATCTTCAACACCTACGGCCCCAGGCTCCAGCCCAACGACGGCCGGGTCATCTCGAACTTCATGATGCAGGCCCTGGAGGGAAAACCGCTCACCATCTACGGCGACGGCTCTCAAACCCGCAGCTTCTGTTACGTCTCCGATCTCATCGATGGCATCCTTCGGCTATCGCGCTCGAACGAGCATCTCCCCGTCAACATCGGCAATCCCGACGAATGGACCATCCTCGAGTGTGCTCGCGA
>DATMPD010000316.1:0-13876 GCA_035567955.1 Edaphobacter sp. | reverse complement strand
CACACAGGACGAGGCCACCTGGGTTTTGACCGCGTATCTCGTGGCCAACGCCATCATTCTTCCGGCCGGCGCGTACATGACCACGTTCATTGGACGCAAAAAGTTCTACATGATCTGCGTCGCGCTCTTCGGCATCAGCTCTGCGCTTTGCGGATTCGCGCCATCCCTGCCCATCCTCGTCTTCTGCCGCATCCTGCAGGGCATCGGTGGCGGCGGCCTCGCACCATCCGAGCAGGCCATCCTTGCCGACACCTTTCCCCCTGAAAAACGCGGGCAGGCCTTCGCGATGTATGGTCTCGCCGTCGTCTGCGCCCCCGCGATCGGTCCCACCCTTGGCGGCTACATCACCGACAACTTCGACTGGCGCTGGATCTTCTTTCTCAACGTCCCCATCTGCCTGCTCTCGCTCTTCCTCACCTCGCGCATCGTCGAAGATCCGCCTTATGTGAAGAAGCAGGTCGCCCTCTCGCAGAAGGGTGGCATCAAGCTCGACTTCCTCGGCTTCGGTCTGCTCAGCCTCTGCTTTGGCTCGCTCGAGTTCGTGCTCGACAAGGGCCAGGAAGACGACTGGTTCTCCTCCCACCTCATCGCCTTCTTCACCGTTGCCATGATCGTCGCCTTCGTCGCCATGATCTGGTGGGAGCTCAAACAGCTTCGTGAAGGCCACCGGCCGATCCTCAATCTCACGCTGTTTAAGCGCCGCAACTTCGCCATCAGCTTTTTGTTGATGTTCGTCCTCGGCTTCTCGCTCTACGGCACCACGATCCTTATCCCGCAGCTGGTCCAGACATTGCTCGGCTACACCGCGGAGCTTGCCGGCCTCGTGCTCTCTCCCGCCGGCCTGATGATGATGTGCATGATGCCCGTGGTCGGCTTCCTCGTCGGCAGGGTCGACCCTCGCAAACTCATCGGCTTCGGCTTCGTCATGCTGACCGTCTCGCTGATCACCATGCACACCATGGACCTCAGCGTCAGCTATGGACGCCTCGTCTTTCTGCGCTGCTTCCAGGCCTCGGGCCTCGCCTTCCTCTTCATCCCGATCAACACCATCGCCTACATCGGCGTGAAGCAATCGGAGAACAATGACGTCTCCGGCCTCACCAACCTCGCCCGCAACATCGGCGGGTCCTGCGGAACGGCCTTCATGGCCACCATGCTCACGCGACGCACCGCCGCGCACGAGAGCAATATGACGCGCAACCTCACGTCCGGCAGCCAGGCCTTTATGAATCAGGTGGCGAAGCTCAAGGGAATGTTCGGCGGCCACACCAGCGGTAATCCGCTCACCGGCACCGGCTCTCACGCCGCCCAGGCGTACATCTACAACCAGCTTCACCGCCAGGCCGCCATGCTCTCCTACCTCGACATCATCCAGTACATGTCGATCTTCTGCGCCTGCATGATTCCGCTGCTGTTCTTTATCCCCCGCCCGCCCAAACATCCCAGCCCCTCCGCCGGCCACTAGAGAAATCCTTCCAAATGTTTGGACACTTTTCGTTAGCAATAACGAAAGAGTTCGGCCCTCCCTCTTATTCATGGAAAGAGATCCGCTGAACCCAGCGCGTCAGAACTTGTAGATCAAAAGTCCATTTTCATTTCCATTTCCCACTCCGATGAAGAGCTGGTTCGCACCGATCCATTGTCGTGACCACGGCTAGCCACAAGTGGTCGAACCACAACTCGGCCGCAACATCTGGGTGGCAACGTCCGTTACATCGCGAAACTCGACATATTTCGATTACAGAACCAAGCTCTGTCTTCCCGTATCAAAGAAGAAACAGGCATGGGTCAAGCAGAGAGGGGAGTAGATCTGCACGCAAGCAGCTTAACCCTTTCTGGGACCCTGCCGGTCATAACCAGGGCTCTTCCGCGCGTTATGGATTCTTTATGGATTCGTGACGAACTCTTTATCGTGCGCTGGCTACTTTGAATAGTGGTTTGGTTCGCGTACTCAAGTCGCGGAGGCTACCGGAATGGAGAAGTAAAGTGGAAAAAGGAATGGAATCACCCAGCAAGAGACTCTTTCTAATGGGGTTTACTCTTGGAGTGGGGCTGACGTTCAGCGCAGGAGATCTGTTGGCGCAGACTCAGACACCCAACCTGCAAACAGCAGTAGAGGTTAGTTCACAGACACCACAAGACCAGAAGATCCAGCAACTGCAGGACAAGCTCGAGGAGATCCAGAAGGAGCTGATGGAGCTGAAAAAGGCCAACGCAGTTCAGCCGGAGACCCATCACATCACAACGGCGAAAGCCTCAGCACCGCCATCCGCTCTTACCGAGGCAGAGCCAGAGATTATTGATCCCTCCAGTCCGCACTCGGTGCCGTTCGCCTTTGCCGACTTCACCTGGCTCAATGGCAACTCACGCACGGTAGATACTCCGTATGCAACCAAATTCTTCACACCGGAGATACGTTCGGATGTGAGTTACACCTACGACTTCCGCCATCCGCAGGATGACACCATCGTCGGATCGAGCGAGGTCTTTCGGTCCAGCGAAGTTACGCTGACGGACCTTGGAATCGGCGGCGACTTCCATTGGGACAATGTGCACGCCCGCGTTTTGAGCCAGATCGGTCTTTACTCCACGGCCACGCCGCGCAACGATGCCAGCCCCGCGCGCGGACAGTGGGACCTTGCCAACGCCTATCGTTATGTGAGTGAGGCCAACGCCGGCTACCACTTCAACGTGCAGCACGGTCTCAACGTGGATGCCGGCATCTTCCTCTCGTACGTCGGACTGTTCTCGTTTTACCAGTTCGACAACTGGGCCTATCAGCCGTCGTACGTCTCGTCGAACACACCATGGTTCTTCAACGGTGTGCGCGTGCAATGGTTTCCAACCGCGAAGTTGAAGATCGAGCCGTGGTTCATCAACGGCTGGCAGTCCTACGGCAGGTTTAACAATCGGCCTGGACTCGGCGGACAGATCCTGTGGAGGCCCAACGGCAGGCTGGAGATTCTCGGCAATCAGTACGGCTATGGCGAGGACGCTCTTGGCATCCCCACGCGCACTCGCTACCACACCGACGACAGTATCCAGTACAAGTACTACCAAGGCACCACGCATCTTATAAGCATGGCTGCAGCGACACTCACCGGAGACGCAGGTTGCGAGAGCGGCGGCGGAGTCAGTTGCTTCGGCAACGGCAAAACCGGCCCCAAGCAGAGCTTCCTCGGTTTCATGGTCTACAACCGCTTGTGGTTTGATCGAAACAAGTATGCTCTCACGATAGGCGGCGGACGCATCAACAACCCCGGCCGCTATCTCGTGCTGTTGCCCCCGATCAATGGAGCGACCGCGGCCTCGGGAACACCGTACTTCACGGAGAACCCTGGAGATCCGTTCAAGGCGTGGGACGCTTCGGTCACAACAGACTACATGCCGAGCCAGTACATCACCTACCGCTTCGAGTACAACCACCGCGCGGCAAACGTTCCCTACTTCGCCGGGCCTGGAGGTGTCACGCCGCCGGGAGGAAACACCGGAGCCCTGGGCTCTGTCGTCCCTGGCTGGAGTCCCGATCTTCGCAACAGCGAAAATCGGATGACTGGCGCCATCCTTGTGAAGTTCTAACTCAATCGCTGTTGCTGGCAGTGCAAGCAAAACAACAGGGGGCCCGCAAGCATTTTCAGCCTGCGGGCCTCTTTACATCTGCTGCAATCTCATTGACACAAATCCGCAATCAGCCACTGAAACATCTTCCCGAACCGGACAATCCCCGATATGCTTACAGCGCATTCAGATTCAAAACGACCCCCGGAGACCTGAACGTTGCGGCCCACTCATATCTCTTTCTGCCTGCGTCAATGCCTTACCATTGCGTTCCTTCTTGCCGTATTTATCGGAGACCACTCTGCGTTGGCGATCAGCTGTAAAATCGCAGCGGCCTACGAACCGTCGGAAGCGGACCAGGCGTTCCTCCACAGCGACTACGATCGCGCTGTCACTCTCTATCAGGCACAACTCCTGCAGAAACCCGGTGACCCCGCTCTGACCGCGGGTCTGGCCCAGGTCTTCCTCAGACAGCAAAAGATAAAAGAGGCAGAGGACATCGTCCAGAAGGCGCTCGCCCAGAACCCAAAGTCCACGATTCTTCTTACCTCGCTCGGCGAAATCCAGTATCGTGAGGGCACGCCCTGGCTTGCGGGAGCTACCGCCGGCGATGCCACGAAGCTCGATCCCTGCTTTCCACAGGTCCATCTCCTCAACGCCCGGCTCCTGCGCCTCAACTCCTACTACGCCTCCGCGGCGAAGGAGATTGCGACAGCCCATAGTCTGGACCCGCACAATCCGAGAGTTCGCCGCAGCTGGCTCGAAACCCTTCCCGTGAAAGAGCGCATCGCCGAACTGGAGGCTTATCTCTCTACCGGAGGCGGCGACGATCCCGAGGCGACAAAAAGCCTTCACTTCTATCTCGACTACCTGAAGCAGCGACTCGTCGAACCCCACAAAGCCTGCCGCCTCGTCTCCGAGACAGAAACGGCTACCATCGCGTTCGCCCCCATGATGAGAGACGCCACCCGCATTCGCGCCTTCGGCCTCGACGTGAAGTTCAACGATCATAACGCCCGCCTGCAGATCGATACCGGAGCCAGCGGCCTGGTGATCAGCCGTTCTGTAGCCAACCGCGCGGGCCTGAAACAGTTCAGTCGTATGGAGACCGGCGGCATCGGCAGCGAGGGCCGCAAGGCCTCCTACACCGCCTTCGCCGACGATATCAAGATCGGCTCCCTTGAGTTCCGCGACTGCCAGGTGGACGTCATCGACGAACGCAATGTGATCGACAGCGACGGGTTGATCGGAATGGATGTCTTCTCTCGTTTCCTGATTACGCTCGACTACCCCATGCGCAAACTGGCCCTTGCGCCATTGCCCAGGCGGCCGGAGGACACGACTCCACTCAAACCCACACTGGAGACCACAAGCAGCGAGGGTGACGACAATTCCTCAGCCCCCGCCGAAACACCATCCTCCGCACCCAGGCCTGCTCCGTCGGGACCTCGCGACCGGTACATCGCTCCCGAGATGAAGGACTGGATCCACGTCTATCGCATCGGGCACAACCTGCTGCTGCCCGCGTCGCTCAACAACAGCAAGCAGAAGATGTTCATACTGGACACCGGGGCATTCTCAACAACCATCTCTCCCGAAGTCGCGCGCGAAGTCACCAAGGTTCACGCTGCCGACAACATCAAAGTTCATGGCATAAGCGGACAGGTAGACAAGGTCTATACCGCCGACAACATCACCTTCCAGTTCGCGAATGTCTCCCAAAAAGTCCAGGACGTTGTCGCCTTTGCAACGCCATCGATCAACAAAAGTTTGAATATGGAGATCTCGGGCTTCATTGGCTACACTGCCTTGAGTCAGATGACGATTGACATCGACTACCGCGATGGCCTCATGAAGTTTTCCTACGACCCAAACCGTGGCTTCAGATCCACCCCGTAGCGCGGACGATGAACTTCGAATCACCCTAAAGAAAGCCCGCGGGCTCTTTTTGCTCCCGCCAAAGTCTTACACCGGCCGCGGGTTGCGCTCTTCAAACTGCCGCTGATGCCAGTAGGGATAAGTCAGCGGAACCTCGCTAGCCGCATCCAGCTTCGCAAGCTGCTCTTTGGTCAGCTCCCAACCAATCGCCCCGAGATTCTGCTTCAACTGTTCCTCATTCCTTGCGCCCACAATAAGCGTTGAAACCGTAGGCCGGCGCAGCAGCCAGTTCAGCGCGATCTGCGGAATCGTCTTGCCCGTCTCCTTCGCAATCTCATCAATCGCATCGACGACCTTGTACAGATATTCCTCCGGCACCTGCGGCCCCGTATCGGCCACTACCTTGGTGTTCAGGCGGCTATCCTTCGGAATCCCGGTCGACCGCCGGATCTTGCCCGTCAGACGCCCCCAGCCCAGCGGCGACCACACCAGCGCTCCCACTCCCTGGTCGAGCGCGAGCGGCATCAATTCCCACTCATAGTCGCGCCCCACCAGCGAGTAGTACACCTGGTGCCCCACATACCGCGACCATCCATAGCGGTCGCTTACACACAGCGATTTCATCAGATGCCAACCGGAAAAATTCGAACACGCGATGTACCGAACCTTGCCCTCGCGCACCAGGTCATCGAGTGCACGCAGCGTCTCCTCCACGGGCGACGTCGCATCGAACCCATGCAGATGATAGATGTCGATGTAGTCCGTTCCCAGCCGCTTCAGCGACCGCTCTGCCGATTGGATCAAGTGGTAGCGCGACGATCCCACATCGTTCGCCCCCTTACCCAACCGGAAGGTGGCTTTCGTCGAAATCATCACATCCTCGCGGTTGTGTTTCGCCAGCGCCTTGCCCAGCGCTTTTTCGCTCTCGCCATCCGAGTAGATGTCCGCCGTATCGAACAGGTTCATCCCCGCGTCCATGCAGATATCGACGATCCGGTTGGCCTCCTCCTGCGTCGTCTCCGACCACGCCTTGAAGAACTCGTTCGCCGCACCAAACGTGCCCGCGCCGAAGCAAAGCTCCGGCACCTTCAATCCTGATTTTCCCAACTGCCGATATTCCATGAAAACTCCTTGTACCTTCTCTGATGTTCTGCGAAGACCTAAAGCTTCATAGCGGGTGTAGACCGAGCCTAATCGCACTTCTTCTTCGGTGGAACCGTGGTATCGTCGCGAACGACCTTCCATCCATCTGGCGTCTTCTCAAGGACAAGCAGAAAGTGGCCATCCGAGTTGCCCCCTCCGGCCGCCGTGCGCTCCAGGTGAAAATGTCCGGTCACCGTCGCAAAGCGTTCGTCGAGTGGCTGCACCTCAAGCTCGGAAAAATTCAGTGTGCCCATCTGCTCTTTCGTTGAATAGTTCTTGCGGTAGGTGTCGAGCATCTGAGCGTAGCCACGCGAAACCTTAGACCCGATGAAGAGAATATCGGGCGAGTTCTTGTAACCGGTCGCGAAAGCGTCAAGGTCCCCCCGGTTCCAATCGACAACCTGCTTGTCCAACACAGCACGAATGGCCTGAGAAGACGAGGTATTTTGGGCGAAGAGAACAGACGGAAGGAATAGCATCACAGCAAGAAAGCGGAGAGTTCGCACTGGCTAGGGCTCCTTTGGGCATAGATTGAGCATATAGCCAGACGGTGGTCGGGCATATCGCGCTGTGTGCAATGACGCTTTTCATAACACTTCGACATCAGCCCGCGGAGTCCTTCGGATCCTCTTCCGACTCCACCGGCTTGTCCACCTGCGACTGGTAAATCTCCTCAACCCGTTCCACCGTATCGATCTCGCTCACCGGTTTGTCTGTCCTGATGCGCAGAATGCGGGGAAACCGCAACGCGAAGCCGCTTGCATGCCGACCGCTGCGCATGATGTTGTTGAACGCCACCTCCAGCACCCTCAGCGGTTCCACCGTTCTGAAGTATCCCTGGTCCTCGAGCGTATGCTCCATCATCCACGCGCTCATCTCCGCAATCTCCGCGTCGGTCAGCCCCGAGTATGCCTTCCCCACATTCAGCAACTCGCCTCCAGCGCCGCGCACTGCGAACGTGTAGTCGCTCAAAATTCCTGCGCGCTTGCCATGTCCAAACTCCGCACCCGTCACCACCACGTCGAGCGTCGCCAGCTCGCGCTTCAGCTTCAGCCACGCTAACCCGCGCCTTCCCGGCTGGTACACCGAACCCACCGCCTTCAGCATCACTCCCTCGTTCGCTCGCGCCCGGGCATCCGCATACGCGCGATCGATATCCTCGGCCGACTCGACAAGCCGCGACGGAGCGATCATCAACCGTTCCACACCCTTGCTCTCCGGTCCAGCAAACAAGACCGATTGCGGGTCCCGCGCACGCTCATCCACGATCACCGGCGACACCACTCGTTCCACCAACTCCTCCACCACCGCTTCCAGGCGATTGCGTCTCTCCCGCAGAGGCCTCTCGAGCAGCAGCTCACCGCCCGCATACATCAGGTCGAAGGCCATGAACACGACCGGCACCTGCTGCCTCCACCCGTTCGAAACCCGTTTGCGTCCAATTCGCTGTCCCAGTACAGCAAACGGCAACGCACGGGCCTGCTCCAGATCCCAACCAAGAATCTCCCCATCGAAAATCAATGCTCCATCCTGCTCCGGCCGCACTTTCGCGAACGCCTCCTCCAGTTCCGGAAAACTCTCGGTCACATCCTCCCGGTTGCGCGAATAGATCGCCACTCGCCCCGGCTCCCCAGCATCGCCGCAGTGCACTTGCGCCCGCATTCCGTCGTATTTATCCTCCAAAAACGCCTCCACTCCCCGACGCTCAGTCGCTCCATTCGCCTCCCCTTCCTGCGAAGACGAATCGGCCACCCCAATGACATCCGCCACTGGAGCATCGCGAAACTCCTCCGCATCCACATCGTCCCGCTGCGGCGCAGGAACTGTGGCAAGCTCTTCGCTCTCCGCTTCGATCGCAACAGCTACCTCCGTCTCTCGTTTCGGATCAAGCTCCATCGCCCGTCGCAGACTCTCCTCTTCCTCCTTAAGTTTCTTCCCGCGCTTCGGCTTTTTCGCCTTCACCGCCGCAGGCTTAGCCGACGCAACCTTCACCGGCTTCTCCGTAAACCGCTCCACCGCCTCGTCAGGCGTCTCTACCGAACTCGCCAACATAAACCCAAGCGGATGAAACAGCCGCATCCGCGCCTCGCCCAGCGTTCCCGCAAACGCCCGCCGCACCGCGCCCGCAAGATCCGCCTCCAGCATCACCGCTCTCCGCACTGCCTCTACCGGCGCACCCGCGGCCATCGCGATTGCCTCTTCGACCAGACTCTGCTTCACGCCGATCCGCATATCCCCAAGCATCAACTTCAGCAGATACTTCGCCTCCAGCGGAGTCGCTCTTCGCAGCATCCCCTCCACCAACCCTGCCCGCATCGCCGTCGTCTTCGCCACAGCCATCGCGGCAAACGCCTCGGCCACTTTCGCCAGCGTCAGCTCCGCCGGGCTGCCAGCCGCCGCAGGCGAAGCCATCAGCAAATCAAAAGCTGCCGCCCCCATATCCCCATGCCGCCGATAAGCCGCCGTCAACGCCACATCCGTCGCCCCACTCACGACCAGCAACGCCTTCGACAACAAAGCCCCACCCGCATTCAACTTGCGCGCATCCGCCTCCGCAAACGGCGTCCCCGCCAAATAGAGCGCAAACAGCCCGGCATCCTCACTCTCCGGCGCAGCTGCATGCACGGTCGAGATTGCCCCCGCGATCGCCGTCCGCTTCTTCAGCCTGCCCGGCTCTCCGGCAAGCTCTTCCGCCAACTCCGCCACCGCAGCAAACAAGGCCATTCTGTAAATCCTTTCACCGCGGCCCTACCGCGATTCTCTCCGCTGCAGATGATGAAGAATTGCATCCGCCACGGCTGTGGGCGCCTCTCGATGAGGAAAGTGTCCTACCCCACCCAATAGCAGGCGCCGATATGGCCCCTCGAAGTAGCGTTCAAGCCCCTCCGATTCGCTCGCTGCATCGCAGCGGTCTGCGGCTCCCTGGATCATCATCGTCGGCACCGATAGGACCTCCACCTCGCCGAGCCTTCGTTGTCCCGCGTCGTATCGAGCATCCCACGCCTCTCCTGCCAACCAGCGCGACCGATACGCATTCAACGTAATCGAAGCCCAGTCAGGATTCAGGAAGCTCTCGGCCGTCCTCGCAAACTCCGCTTCATCGAACCAGCCCTCGGGACTCCACGTCTCCCATTGGATATGCGCAAACCCAACCGGGTCGGCCCGCACCCTCTCCGCCCCATCGTCCACGCACATCAGCCACTGATACCAGAAACGCCTCGACTGTTCGAACGACGGGACCCGAAACACACCACGCGGCTGGTACGCCACCGCCAAACCTGCCACTGCGGTAATTCGCTCCGGAAACAGCGCCGCCAACGTGTAGGCGACTCTCGCTCCCCAGTCGTGGCCAACCACGGCAAATTGTTCCAGTCTCAACACATCGGCAAGATCGATAGCATCCTGCGCCAACGCCACAGCCGCACCAATCCGAGGCGTCTCCTCTGACAGAAATCTCGTCGCGCCCGAGCCTCGAAGATACGGTGTCACCGTCCGCCAGCCCTGCGCCTGCAATCTCGACGCGACGAAATCCCACCCGCAGGGCGCATCCGGCCACCCGTGCAGCAAGAGCACCGTAGCCCCGTTCGCGGGACCACCCTCTTCAAAGGCGATCTCCAGCAGCTCCGTGCGAACTCTCCTCATCGCGACGCGTCCCTCCCCCGGGTGATATCAAACGGAATCCCTGTTCTGATAAAGATGCATGCCGCACCCTGCGTGCATGGAGTAACATCTAATTAACGATGAAAGCAGCCGCAAATTCGGTGATTATGACCCGCGTGGCCAAGTCCGCTCTCCCGAGCGTCGACCGTCACGACTTTGCCTAGCTGCGCCCATTCCCTGTTTTCTACTCCCTATCTATTCCCACTCCCCCTTTGGAGCCCCTATGTTCGACCGCCTCGACCAACTCGAAGCCCGCTATGAAGATCTCGGCCGCCAGATGTCCGACCCCACCCTGGTCCAGGACCAGAAGAAGTTTCAGTCCATCGCCAAGCAGCACCGCGATATGGAGCCGACCGTAGAGAAGTTCCGCGAATACCGCAGAATCAAGGACGGCATCGCCGAAGCCAAAGCCATGCTCGCCGAATCCGATCCTGACATCCGAGCCATGGCCCAGGAGGAACTGGCCACCCTCGAGCCTCGCCTCGCGCCTGTCGAAGAGCAGCTCAAAGTCCTGCTCCTCCCCAAAGACCCCAACGACGAGAAGAACGTCATCCTCGAACTCCGTGCCGGCACCGGTGGCGACGAGGCCGCACTCTTCGTTGCCGAGGTCTTCCGCATGTACCTGCGCTTCGCCGAGCAGCACAAGTGGAAGGTCGAAGTCCTCTCGCAAACCGAGTCCGGCATCGGCCACGGGCTCAAGGACGTCACCGCCATCATCGAAGGCGACAACGTCTATTCGCAACTCAAATATGAATCCGGCGTCCACCGCGTACAGCGCGTTCCGGCCACTGAGACCCAGGGTCGCGTTCACACGTCTGCGATCACCGTGGCGGTCCTCCCCGAAGCCGAAGAGGTCGACATCAAGATTGAAGCCAAAGACCTGCGCATCGACACCTTCTGCTCCTCAGGCCCCGGCGGCCAGTCGGTCAACACCACCTACTCCGCGGTCCGCATCACGCATCTCCCGACCAACACCGTCGTCAGTTGCCAGGATGAAAAATCGCAGATCAAAAACCGCGAAAAAGGAATGCGCGTTCTCCGCGCCCGCCTCTACGAGGTAGAAGCCGAGCGCATCCACCAACTCCAGGCCAAGGACCGCAAGCAGCAGATCGGCACCGGGGACCGCAGCGAGAAGATCCGCACCTACAACTTCCCACAGAACCGCCTCACCGATCACCGCATCGGCCTGACTAACCACCAGCTCGCCATGGTCATGGAAGGCATGCTCCAGCCCACCATCGACGCCCTCATCGCTCACTACACCGCGGAGAAGCTAAAGGCTGAGACACAAGCTGCCTGAACCACGTTTCGCACCAACGCCAGGGCGAAATCCAGGGCGGGAACACAAGCTGCGTAGCTACCGGTCTGGCCTCTTCTGTCCCAGAATCCTCCCGGGACAATAGCAGGCCTTAGTGTCGAATCAGGCACTCCCTGCACGAATATAGATTGCGAGGCAACTTCAACGGCCTAATCTAACTACGACTTTTCGGGCCACCTCATATTGTTCGCTGTCGAGCCTGGAATGGACAAGAGTAGCTAGCACGACGCATGATCGGCGCAGTTGAGCGGCACACACGATCCAAACATATTCCGGCGCTGGACGGAGTACGCCTGCTTGCCGTCGCGCTTGTCATGCTGCATCATCTGACTCGCGGATCCCAGACCTCCATCGTTATGCGTCTCCTGGGACTGCAGGTAAACAACGGACTCGGCCCTACTCTCTTTTTCGTCCTCTCCGGCGTGCTCCTCACCACCGTTATTATCGATGCTCGCGGAAGCAAGCACCGTTATCGAAACTTCCTTACCCGCCGCGCTCTCCGTATCCTGCCGTTGTATCTGGCATATCTGGCAGTCGCCGTGGTCGCAACCTCCTGGCTTACCGGCCGGCGCCCGCAGAACCTGTGGGTCTTCGCCTCGTTTCTGCAGAACACCTTCCTCACCGCGGCTTCCAAAACCGGCAGCGTCCTCCCCATGTATCACCTGTGGACCCTCGCAGTGCAGGACCAGTTCTACATCCTCTGGCCGCTGCTCCTGTGGAGGTGCGATAGCGTTCGCAAGATGAGATACCTCTGCGTGGCAGGTATTATCCTCTCGTTTGGTGCGAGGATGATCATCACTCATCCATCGCTGACTCCCGAGCTGTTTGGACGAATTCTCCCTGCTCGCGCCGGAGAGATGTGCCTTGGCGCCCTCCTGGCCCTCGATCTTCGTGAGAAAACAGCCCTCTCCAGCATCTTGCGCAAATCGCTTTTGCCGCTATCGGCGATTCTTGCCATCTGGATGTGGCATGGCCTCAGCTTAACGACCTCCTCCGGCTCGGTCCTTGGCCTGCAGCTCATCGCCGTCACCAGCGCCGCTTTAATAGCGGTCGCCCTTAAGCCCTCCACCCGAATAGCTCGGATTCTGGGATCGAGGTTCTTTGCCCTGGGCGGCAAAAAGTATGCCTTTGCCTTGTACATCTTTCACCCTCTGATGCTTGAACTCTGTATGTCCCTCCCCATCGCCTCCAAAGGCCTGCGGCTTACTCTCTTCGCAATAAGTACAGTTGTCATATCGGGTCTTTCCTACCGCTACGTTGAAAGCTACTTCCTGCACATGAAGGTCGGTGACCGCCTGCAGTCGCCGAACAATACCCCGGTTGTCCTCAAGGCCGCCGCCTAGCTGACGACTCTCCGGCAAAGCATTCGGGGTACCCTGCTCTCACCGCAATCGCTAGCCATTAAGTCCTTGTGCATTCCTGCACCTGCATCGGCGACAATGGTTCTTCATCAGATATTACGGAGTAACGCATGACGCGACAGAATCCTTTCAATATCAACTTTGTCCACACCCTTGCCCGCATCGCCTCACTCACGATCGTCCTCGCCGCCTCCGCGAATGCCCAATCCGATAACCATGCCCCGCCTTTCAACGGCATCGCCCACGTCGCCATCCGCGTTCACGATCTCGCTGCCTCCATCGCCTTCTACCAAAAGCTCGGATTCGAACAAGCCTTCGACCTCCGCAAAGACGATATCCCTTACGAGTCCTTCATCAAGATCAACGACCATCAGTTCATCGAGCTCTACCCTGTAACCCCCAAGGACCCCGCGCCGGGTTTCCTGCACCTCTGCTTCGAGGGCGTCGATCTCAACGCCATCTATGACGACTACGCCAGCCACGGCCTTACCCCCACAGCCGTCCGCAAGGCCGGTGCAGGCAACCTGCTCTTCACCATGGCAGGTCCGCTGCAGCCGTCAGGCCCGCAAAACATCGAATACACCCAGTACATGCCGGGCTCGCTCCACTCCAACGATCAGGGCAAACACCTCGGCCCCGACCGCGTCGCGGTGAAACTCATAGCCGTCGCTCTCGCCATGAAGGACCCCGCCGCAGCCCGCGACTTCTACATCAATCAGCTCCACTTCAAACCCATCGCCAAAGACCCGATGGACCTGCACATGCCCGGCGAATCCGGCCAGGAAGTGGAGATCGTAACCGCCAACTTCGGCACCCAGGCCCGCCTCACGTTGCAATCGGAAAACCTCGGCAGAGCGGGCAGGTTTCTCCACAAAGAAGGAGTCGCTGCTGTAAAGAATGGCGCCACCCTCACCATCACCGACCCGGACGGAAACATCCTCATTCTCGAGACTCGCTA
>DATMPD010000315.1:0-4521 GCA_035567955.1 Edaphobacter sp. | reverse complement strand
TGACGACGCGAAGTGTTGGGCGGATTGTGAAGGCGATTGCTTTGAGCCGGGGGTTGGCGGCGGATGTGCATCCGCATACGCTGCGGCATGCATTTGGGACGCACATGCTGGAGGAGGGTGCGGACCTGCGGGCGATCCAGGAGATGCTGGGGCATGAGCGGCTGTCGACGACGCAGCGGTATACGCAGTTGACGGTGGGTCAGGTGCAGAAGGTGTACGACGAGACGCATCCGCGGGCGAAGTGAGTGGGCTTGACCTGTCCCTGAGTTGAATTGATGGGTTTCTCAGAAGACGCCGATTTGCGGATTCGAGTGTGAGCCGATGGACGAGGTTAGAGCTTCCGCAATGGACGCAGGGGGTTGGTTTGGTGCGCAGAGGGTAGGGGGCGCATCCAATTCAATGTGAGGTATTAGCGTATGCGGAGGATGTTTACTATTTCCGTGGTCGCGATGGTTGCCGGGTTCGCTTTGATCGTGGCTCAGGGTTTCAGGAAGCAGAGTGCGCCGGTTCCGGTGCAGCCGGTGGTACACAGTTTGCCGCGGGTGCAGCCGGAGTTTGCTTTAGGGCCGTTGCCGGTTGAAGAAGAGGAACGGGTTGCAACGCCCAGAGTGGAACGGGCAGCTTTAGAGCGGCCGCAGGTGGAACCGGTGCAGGTGCAGGCGCAGCAGCGGGCGGATTCGCAGAATGAAGCGGTTGCTGCGGCGCAGAGGTTGGAGGATGCAAGGCTGTTGCAGCAACAGGAGGCGGCGTCTCAGCGACAGCAGGAGGAGCTTGATCAGGAGATTGAGCAGGATATGAAGGCGCAGCAGGAGATGGAGGCGGAGCCTCGGATTCAGGATATTCCGGAGATTCCGATGGAACAGGCTCCGTTCGAGCCGGCGCAGCCGCAATAGAGAATCGCGACGGGTGAGCGGTTGGTGACGCAACCTGCGGGAGGCGGGGGCTGAAAGATTAGCAGGTTTTGTGGTGGATTGAACTCTTCGAATCCCTCCCTTCGGCTGCGCTCAGGGTCAGGATGACGGCAGGAACTTCAACAGAGTTGAGCCGCGTGAGGGAATCAACTGTGGAGGAGGACGTTGTCTTCGTGTTGAGGCAGAAACGTTGTGAAGATGGTGCCGCTAGCGCCGGGGTGGGTGATGCTTCTTGCACGGATGCTACCACTGTGGCGGGTGACGATGTCATGGGTGATCCAGAGACCGAGTCCGTTGCCGTCATCCTGCTTGGTGGTGAAGAAGGGGTCGAAGATTTTAGGGAGCGATTCCTGCGAGATGCCGGAGCCGTTGTCGATCAGGCTGACGGCAGTGCCGGGACATTGGCCGTTGCTCCACGACTTTGACGTTCGAATTCTTACTGTGAGGCAGCCGTTTTTGGGCAGGGCATAGATTGCGTTGGTGATCTGATTAGCGAAGACCTGCCGCAGTTCGCCCTCGAGGCCCCAGATCTCGAGTTCGTTGCGATACTGTTTTTTGACGGAGAGGTTCTTGGCATCAAGCTTGCGCTTGAACAGGCTGAGGAGGTCGTCGAGAAGGGCCGATAACTTGACGAAACCGGGAGTTGCGGTCTCGCGGTAAAAGCCAAGAGTTTGTTTGGTAATCTGCGCGACTCGGGCGAGTTCGTCGTCTGCCAGTTTCAGATATTGGGAAGTCTCTGGCGGGGGACAAACGCGGGCGAGATAGATTGCGTTGGAGATGGCTTCAAGGGGATTGTTGATCTCGTGCGCGATGCTGGCGGCCAGGCGTCCTGCGGCGGCGAGTTTTTCGGAACGGCGAAGGGCCTCTTCTGCGCGCAGACGCCGGGCGGTTTCGCTCTCGGCAGTCCGGGCTTGCTGCTGCAACAAGGCGATGTGGCGGAGGCGATCGTCTTCACAGGCGAGGGCGGTGTAGTCTTCGGTGGGGATAACGTGGTTGTGCTCAGCGCAGATATTGTGGAAGGCCTGAGTGTGACCTTGCTGATCGAAAACCTTCATGGGATAGGCGCAATGGAGCTCGAAGGAGTAGGAGCGGGCGAGGTCGTTCCAGAGTTGCTCGAGTTTTAGAGCTGCTTCGAAATTTCCTTCCGCGAAGAGAAGGGCGACCATCTCTCCAAAATGAACGGTGCGCGGGAGCGTGCCTTCGGCAGTGGGTTTGATGGCAGAGAAGAGGTATCCCATGAAGGAATGGAACAGGGCCGGATCGGGCAGGCCCTGAAGCATGAAACCGGAGAGGGTTTCGTTGGCATCGAGCGCGCAATATCGGCCGAGTTTGGCGGTGACTTCAAGGTCCAGTCCTCGGGCTTTGAGGCGTTTGGCGAGTCCGTCCCGATGCTCCTGGGTGGCGATGACAATGGCCACATCGCCGGCCACGAGTGTCGTGCCGATCACTTTTGTCAGGGAATCGAGGAGGAAAGAGTCTTCTTCGTAGAATTGGACGGAATGAGCGTGGAAATGAGCTGTCGGCGACCGTGGAGGTGTGGGGATGGAGCCGTTGCTGGTAAAGCCACTACCCGTACTCATGTTTCAGGCTCCCATGGCAATCCAAGACGGAAAATACAGCAGCGCAACAAGAGTAAATCTGAAAGGCTACAAAAACCTCACCCGAAGGTGTGATGCCGACTTTACTTAAGAGGTTCGATGGACTGCGGAAAATAGTGAGTTCAGGCGTAGTTTTGTGATGAGGCAAGCCGGGGATGCGGGCCGTTTTCGGACGGTCAATAGCGGGGGATTTCGGGGTCGATGGAGCGAGACCAGGAGTCGATGCCTCCGGAGAGCGACTGGGCGTGGGTGAAGCCCTGGTCGCGTAACCATAAGGCCACGTTGAGGGAACGGGCTCCGTGGTGGCACATGACGACGATGGGGGCGTCGGGGTCGAGCTCGGTGTGGGCGCGGGAGGCGACTTCGCCCATAGGCATGAGGACGGAGTTGGGGAGGCTGGCGGTCTGGTATTCCCAGGGTTCGCGGACGTCCAAAAGGAGGGGGGCGTTTGGCTGCTGGCGCTGCTGGGCGAAGGCTGCAGGCGTAATTTCAAGTTCTAGCATGAATTCAAGGATATATCCTTAGAGAGGACCAGAGCTACGGATTGTGGCCCGCGGGCCCGGCGGCTTATGTCGCCGGCGAGGTTCGGGAGCAAGGGGGAGCTTGCAGGGTAGGACGCAGCTGAGTGGTTTGCATCCTATTTAGCACGCTTTCGATTCATGAGTTTAACGAGGAACTGTCTTGGAGACTGTGTTGGAGAACGTGTTGGAGAAGGTTTTGATTGTGGAAGACGAGGTCCACGCACGAAGCGGCTTGACGGAGCTGATCGAGAGCTGGGGCTACAGAGCGGAGTGCGCGGCGGATGGGATGGAGGGGCTGGAGAAGGCGATTGCGTGGGCTCCTGCGATTGTGGTCACCGATCTGAAGATGCCGCGGATGGATGGGATGGAGTTGCTGAACCGGATTGGCGAACTCCCGCAGCGGATTGCGGTGGTGATGTTGACGGCGCAGGGATCGATTGAGTCGGCCGTGGAAGCGATGCGGATGGGGGCGTACGACTATATTCCGAAGCCGGTGGATCCGATTCGGCTGAAGACGATTCTGCATAATGCGAGCCGGCAGCGGGAGGCGGATGTTGAGCTGGAGGCCACGCGGCGGCAGTTGCGAGATACGGGCGTGCTGGGGGAATTGGTGGGGTCGTCTCCTCAGATGAAGGATATTTTTACGTTGATTGAGCGGGTGGCTCCGTCGAATGTGTCGGTGCTGGTGACCGGCGAGAGCGGAACGGGTAAGGAGCTGGTGGCGCGGGCGCTGCATGATTTGAGCGCGCGGAGGCTGAAGCCGTTTGTGGCGGTGAACTGTGCGGCGATTCCGGAGACACTGATTGAGAGCGAAATCTTCGGGCATGAGAAGGGCGCGTTCACCGGCGCGCTGGAGAGGCGGGCTGGGTGCTTCGAGCTGGCCGAAGAAGGGACGCTGCTGCTGGATGAGATTGGCGAGATGCCGATAGCGACGCAGGCGAAGCTGCTGCGCGTGCTGGAGGATAGAAGGCTGCGGCGGCTGGGAAGCAAGATCGAGACGCCGGTGGATGTGCGGGTGGTGGCGGCGACAAATAAAGATCCAGAGAAGGCAGTTGCGGATGGGGACCTGCGGGGAGACCTTTATTACCGGCTGAATGTTTTTAATATTCAGATGCCGCCGCTGCGGGAGCATTTGATGGATGTGTCGGCGATTGCGGAGAAGATGATCGACGATATGAATGAGCGGCATCACTGCACGGTGGCGGGGTTGAAGGATTCTCTGATGACACGGATGGAGAATTACAAGTGGCCGGGGAATGTTCGGGAGCTACGCAATACGATTGAACGGGCGGTGATTCTGGCGGGATCGGGAATGCTGGGAGAGGAACATCTGCCGCCGCACTTTGGGGAGCCGGGGTTTGCTCCTCCGCCGACAAGGGTTGCGAGCGGGGACGGTTCGGGTTCGCGGCCTGCGTTCCAGTCCAGCGAGGTGCAGCGATATCTGGATGAGTCGAACTCGGTGCGCGTCGAGGTGGGGACGACGGTGGACGA
>DATMPD010000314.1:0-9960 GCA_035567955.1 Edaphobacter sp. | reverse complement strand
GGCGGGCGTTGCCGCGTGCGCGAAGGGTGGAACGATGAAGGTCGCGGAGGCGGATGCGAGGAACTGCCGTCTTGTGATTACGCTGGTGGTCATGGTTTGGGTTCAGGGTACGGCGGCCGGTTGTCGATCGCGCCGTCGCAGTGGAGCGAGTACCGGATTGGTTACGTTTGCACTGCGGTTGGTGCGGCCCGGCCTGTTTTGCGGCGGACGCATACAATAGAAGAGATGACTCCGCCGGTTGCCTCATCGGAAATGCAAGTGAACGCTGAGCTGGTGCAGATTGATCTGACGCCAAGGAAGCCCGCGCCCAAACCGGCCTGGCTGAAGGCTAAGGCTCCGATGGGCGAGACCTTCCACAACCTGAAGAAGATGGCGCGGGAGCTGAACCTGCATACGGTGTGCGAGAGCGCACAGTGCCCTAACATCGGCGAATGCTGGAATCAGAAGTCGGCTACGTTCATGATGCTGGGGAATCTGTGCACTCGGCGGTGTGGGTTTTGTGCGGTGCCGAAGGGTAAGCCGGAGCCGATTGATTTTGATGAGCCTCGACGGGTGGCGTATGCGGTGGCACAGCTTGGCTTGGCGCATGCTGTGATTACGAGCGTGAACCGCGATGATGACAATGTGGGCGCGGCGCGGGCGTTTGTGAGTGTGATCGAAGAGATCCGGATGCAGGCTCCGGGATGCCGGGTGGAGGTGCTGACCCCGGATTTTCAGGGGGTGGACGAGGCGCTGCGGCTGGTGGTGGCGGCGCGGCCGGAGATTCTGAACCACAACATCGAGACCGTGCCGCGGCTGTATCGCGTGGCGAAGAGTGGTGGGCGGTATGAGCGGTCGCTTGGGTTTTTAGCTGGTGCGAAGGCGATTGCGGCGGAGATGTTTGGCGAGTCGCTTGGGTCGCGGCCATTTGTAACCAAGACGGGCATCATCGTGGGGATGGGCGAGGAGATGCACGAGCTTTTGGCGGTGTTTCGCGATCTTGCGGACCGCAAGGTGGACATTCTGACGATCGGGCAGTATCTGCGGCCTTCGCGGGATCATCTGCCGATGGCGCGGTACTACACGCCGGAAGAGTTCGCTTTCCTCAAACACGAAGCATTGGCTATGGGCTTCAAGCATGTCGAGAGCGGCCCGCTAGTGCGGAGCAGCTACCATGCGCAGGAGCAGGCGGAGTCGACTGGTCTGGCTTAGGAGGAAAATATGGCGTGGATACGGCGCTGGGCTCAAAGATCGACGTTCCATACGTTATGTTTTTGCTTCATTGCTTTGGTCGCCCTCAGCTATCTGGGCAATCACCTGGTTAATTACATCGCAAGCATTTTTCGATGGCATTTTAGGTCCACTGACTCGTTCCTCGACACGCTAGGATTTGCGGCGATAGCCAGCGCATTGATGACGTTTGTCGATCGGTCCTTCGCTAAAAGTGCAGGGCCAGAAGAATCATAATGGTTTTCTGCGATCAGTGGTTCTCTATTGAAGCATGAGGCGCTGGGGATGGGCTTCAAGCATGTGGAGAGTGGGCCGCTGGTGCGGAGCAGCTACCATGCGCAGGAGCAGGCGGAGTCGACCGGGCTGGCGTAGGTTGTGCCTGGCGCGCTGCTTTTGGGAACTGAAGGGAATGGGTTGGTGGGTCCGCGTGTTCTGTAAGAGGAACCATAGCTGACCCGTGAGGTGATGACGTTGAAGTTGCTGGCCAAGTTCAATCTTCTGCTTATCCTGTTGTTTGGTATTGGTCTGTTGTTGGTATCGCAGCTCTCTCGAAGGTTTCTGGAGGAGAACGCGCGTGAGCAGACGCTGCAGCAGGCCAAGCTGATGATCTCGGGTGCGCGGTCGACCCGAGACTATACGGAACAGGAGCTGGACCCTCTGCTCGAACACACTCCAGAGAGTAAGAAACGGTTCCTTCCGCAGACGATTCCGTTCTACGCAGCAACGGTGACGTTCAACCATCTTCGGAAAGACTATCCAGATTACACCTACAAAGAGGCGGCACTGAATCCCACCAATCCTCGCGACCGCGCAGACCAGTGGGAGGCCGACATCATCCACTACTTTCGCGATCATCCTGACCAGAAACAGATGATCGGCGAACGGCAGACGGCCACGGGCACGTCGATCTACCTGTCTCAGCCTATTGCTGCGAACGCAAGCTGTCTGGAATGCCACGGCTCGCCTGCAGCTGCGCCGCGAACCGAGATCCAGACCTATGGAAGTGCAAACGGATTTGGATGGAAGCCGAACGAGGTGATTGGCGCCCAGATTGTCTCGGTGCCGACGGCAGTTGCGGAGGGCATTGCCTCCCGCATCCTCCACACGCTGCTGCTGTATATCTCCGCAACGTTTCTTGCTACGTTGTTAGTCATTGATCTGGGGCTGTATTTCATCGTGATTGTTCCGCTACGGCGGCTTGCGACGACGGCGGATCTGGTAAGCACGGGAGACCTGAGCCAGCCGGAGCTCCCGCTGAAGGGGAAAGACGAGATTGCTGAGGTCACCGGGTCGTTCAACCGGATGTATGTGAGTCTCAAAAAAGCGATTCAGATGCTGGACAAGTCGGGGTCGTCATAGGGAGAACGAGGAATGCTTGTGCCGCGTGGCCAGGAAGATCTTGCGCTTTTCCTCGGAGTCGATCTCGGAGGCGAGAAGTGCATAGAGCTCGTCGAGAGTGGCGGCCTGTTTGGCGGCGCGGAGGACGACTACTTTTGAGATGGGTCCGATGTGACTCGCCAGATCGCGGCTGATCGCGCTGAGAACGTTGGTATCGGTGACACTCCCGCTGCTTGTTGCTTTCGGCGTACCGGATGGGAGGGGAGTCTCGGGGTACGCCGGCGATGGCTGGTTGAGATCTCCTGACTGAAGGGGTAGGACGAGAAGGGTCGTCGCATCGGAGGGAAATGCGTCGAAGGCTGCTCGGAATTCCAGTGCGGTCTGGAAGCGATCGTCGGGGGATTTTGCCAGCGATTTGAGCACAATCTGCGAGAGCTGCGAGGAGATGTTCGGGTTGAGGGCTCGTGGATCTTCCGGCCTGGAGTTGAGATGGCGGGTGGCAATGGCGTACTCACCGTCGCCTTCGAATGGCAGTCTTGCCGTGAGGAGCTGATAGAGGGTCACACCGGTTGAATAAATATCGGACCGGGCGTCCAGCTTTTTGCCGAGGACCTGCTCGGGAGACATGTAGTACAACGAGCCCAGGCGGGTGCCGCTGCGGGTAAACTCCGGACCCAGGGTAGGGAGGGCAAGCCCAAAATCCAGCAGCTTCACCTGGTTTTTTCCGGAGAGCATAATGTTGGACGGTTTTATATCGCGATGAATGATCCCGCGATCGTGCGCGTAGGCCAGGCCGGTGAGGACCTGTTTGATGTGGTCGAGACTCCGGTCTACGAGGATCGCGTTCCCGCTGAGTTGTGGACGAATCGTCTGGCCCTCGACGAACTCCATGATCATGACGAGTTCACCCTGATGGCGGAAGGCAGTATGAAACGCCGCGATGTTCGGATGATCGAGGCTGGCCAACAGGCGGATCTCGCGGAGAAAGCGTTCGGCGATCTCCTGGGCATCAGGACGACCGGGCAGAAGGACCTTCATGGCTTCTATTCGGTGCGAGATGGTGTGGCGCACCCGGTAGACCTCGCCCATTCCTCCCACGCCGAGAGTGCCTGTTACCTCGTAATCACCGATCCGGTCACTAACGTTGATAGGCATGCCCATTGTCATTTTACCCGTTGGTGGTGTCAGGATGGCATGTTGGTGCTGAGATGGACTTTGGGCGACCTGGCTCCGGGGCGCAACTGCCAAATGTAAAAAGTTGTGAACTCCTAACGCTTTAGTTGACAAAACAAAGTTTGCTTCGTCATAATCTCCTAAGTTATTAGGAGAAGAGGCAACGTGGGTACGCAACGGAAGGTCGATCAGGCGCTGACGCCTCTGGAACTGGAGATTATGCAGGTGCTTTGGGAGGCTGGTCCCAGCACGGTTTCTGAAGTGCAGCCGCGCCTGAAGGCGCAACTGGCGTATACGACGGTGCAGACCATGCTGAATGTTCTGCTGCGCAAGGACAAGGTGAAACGGGTGCAGGAGGGCCGGGCGTTTCGGTACCGGGCGGCGGTGAGCCGCGAGCGAGCGACGGGAAATGCAGTGAAGGACATGGTCGCGCGCGTGTTCGGGGGATCGAGCGAGGCGCTGCTGATGGCGATGGTGGATGCGAGACAAATTAGTGCCGAAGAGCTGGCGCGAGTGGCCGAGAGGCTGGCGGCAGCGGAACGTGAGGCGGCTGAAGGATCAGAAGGTTAGTCAGGTAGTGAGTCGGGAGTCAGTCGGGCCATTAGTCGGGCGGTCATGAGTCAGACGGAGGAGCGGTGATGGAACGAGCGATGCTGGAGTATCTTGCGAATGCGTTGTGGCAACTTCCTGTACTGGCTGGTGGGGCGTGGGTTCTGCTCTGGCTGATGAAGCCGGGTCCGCGGACACAGTACAGAGTTTGGCTGGCGGTGTTGGGGATTGCGGTATTGCTTCCCGCCTGGGGAATACGCGGCGGCCGGATCGCTGCGGTGCCTGTTTCGGCGCCGGCTGCGGTGCCCCCTGCAATCTCTGCCGCGACGTTCGATCAATTGGCGATGGCGCGGATTATTCGGAGGGCGGCAGGTGTGGTCGCGGTGGATGCGCCGGCTCCGTTGAGAGTGGACAGTGTGCCGGCGGCGGGAAAAGAGACTGGGAAGGCGATATGGCGGCTGCCATCGCGTGTGCAGCGCGTGCGTCTCTCGGCGACGGTGACGCACTGGGTGGCGGGTGTGTATGTCGGATCGGTGTTGCTCGGCCTCCTGCGCGTTCTGAAGGCGTGGCGAAGTGCGCGGGGTCTGGTGGAGGTTTCTCGGGAGGTGGCGCTGTGTTCGGCGGCGGAGACAGTGCTGAGGGACTTCGGGAGAAGCTTCGATGTGAGCTTGCCGGAGGTGCGGGAGTGCGACGCGGTGACGAGTCCGATGGTGGTGGGTGCGGTGTTGCCGGTGGTGCTGCTCCCGGAAGGTTTTGCCGGGCATTCGCAGGACGAGGTGAGGGCGGCGCTGCTGCATGAACTGGCCCACGTGAAGCGGCGGGACTATTTGACGAATAGCGTTTGCCATGTGGTCGCGCTGCCGGTGAGTTGGCATCCGGTGGCGTATGTGGTTCAGCAGCGGATTCGGCGGACACGCGAGATGGCGTGCGATGAGATGGCGGCGCGGGAGATGAAGTCCGAGCTTGGATATGCACGATGCCTGGTGACGATGGCGCGCAGGATGCTTAGCGGTGGATTGGCGGAGCAGCCGGAGTTTGTGGGGTTGTTCAGCAACAACGTGCTGGAGGAGCGCGTGATGCGACTGATGGAGAGCAAGACGGCGTTGAGCGCGCGGGCGAAGCTGGTGCGGCTGGTGAGCGGCGCAGCGGCGATGGCGACGGCGACGGTGATGGCGGGATCGTTCCATGTCGTGCCAACGATGGCGGCGGAGAGCGTGGTGGATTCGTCCGCGGTCAGGACGGCGGTGTTGCGTGCGACGGTTCTGAGTTCGGCGGATGCTGCTGTGGGTGCGCCGGCTTGCGTACACAGAGCGGCGAAGGCTCCGGTTGCTCCAGTTGCTCCCGCGTCGCCTAAGGCTCCGGTCGCGGCGACGTCTCCCGTAGCGGCCAGGAGTCTCGTAGCGCCGGTCACTGTTGCTTTCGCGAAACCCTATGCCATGGCGGCTACGGCCCCGGTTGCGCTCCAGGCGCCGCAGAGTGTGCCTGCGATGGCGCCGCCTTCACCGGCCGGAGCACCGGCTTCGCCGACGATTGCTCCCGTAGCACCTGCGACACCGCCGGCGGCTGGGCTTGCTCCTGTTACGCCTGCCGCGCCTGCGGCTCCCGCCGATAAGGACAAGAACAAAAGGAAAAACACCTATCTGTATCAGATGTCTCCGGACGGCGATGATGTCGTGGTCATCAACGGGAACGTGCGCGCTCTAACGCCGGAGGAGAAGGAACAGGTTGAGAAGGCAATGGAACAGTTCAAGAACGGCGATTTCGCCAAGCATATGGCCGATGTGCAGCGCGAGATGGCAGAGCTCAAACTCAAGGACACCTTCGACAGCCCCCAGTTCAGAGAAGAGATGGAGGTGGCGCGGCGCGAGTTCACGGAGAGTGCTTTCGTAAACAACGCGGAGCTACAGGCCAAGATTCAGACGATGATGAAGAACTTCGACAAGCAGAAGATGTACATCGGGCCCTGCAAAGATGGTTTTGCGAAGGATAAGGATAAGGCGAAACAGAAGCAGAAGGAACCGGAGACTCCGCAGAATCAATGAAGCGCGAAGTGCGAACGAGTTTCTGACGAGGATGTGTCAACGAGGGCGTAAACGAGGGCATGGCTTGGGCTGTGCCCTTTTTGTTTGGGCGAATTTGTGGGGACATCGCATCGTGGTGGAGCGGCAGATGGGTCTGGACGTAAGATTACCTAGACGCTGGCGAAGGAGTGCAGGTCTATGGGACAGATCGATATGGCATTGGGACGAAGGCTGGGATTGAGTGAGCTTGCTCCCGGAGTAGTGCAGTCGGAGATTCGTGCGATGACGCAGGAGTGCGATCGCATGGGTGGTGTCAACCTGGCGCAGGGAGTGTGCGATACCGAGGTGCCGGAGGTAGTGGCCGAGGGAGCGATTCGCGCGATTCGTGATGGTCTGAATATTTATACGCGGATGGACGGGATTGAACGGCTGCGGCGAGCGATTGCGGGGAAGGTGGAACGGACGCTGGGGATCACCGTCGATCCCGAGCGCGAGATTTTCATAACGAACGGCGTGACGGGGGCGTTTCAGGCGGGCGTGATGGCGCTGCTGAATCCGGGCGACGAGGTGCTGCTGTTTGAGCCGTTCTATGGGTATCACGCGAGTACGCTGCGGTCGATCCGGGCGGTGCCGGTGCCGGTGGCGCTTGCCGATCTGGACTGGACGCTCGATGTGGCGTCGGTGCGGGCGGCGGTGACGCCGAGGACGCGGGCGATGGTGATCAATACGCCGTCGAACCCGGCGGGGAAGGTGTTTACGCGAAAGGAGCTGGAGGCGCTGGCGGAGATTGCCGAGGAGTTTGATCTGTTTGTGTTCACGGATGAGATCTATGAGCACTTCATTTATGGCGGGGCGAAGCACGTGAGTCCGGCGACGATTCCGGGGATGCGGGAGCGGACGATTCTGATGTCGGGGTTTTCGAAGACGTTTTCGGTGACGGGATGGAGGGTGGGATATCTGATCGCCGATGCGAAGTGGGTGCCGTCGATTGGGTACTTTCACGACCTGACGTATGTGTGTGCGCCGGCTCCGCTGCAGCAGGGATGCGCAGATGGGGTGGAGAAGCTGGGGACGGAGTTTTATGAAGGGCTGGCTCGGGAGCATGAGGAGAAGCGCACGATGATCGTCGATGCGCTGCGCGATGCGGGGATGCGGCCGCATGTTCCGGATGGAGCGTATTACGTGCTGGCTTCAGCGGAGAATCTGCCGGGGGCCACGGCGGCGGAGAAGGCGAGGGCGCTGCTGGCGAAGACGGGTGTGGCTTCGGTGGCGGGGTCGGCGTTCTTCCGGCCGGGAAAGGGTGAGGATCTGCTGCGGTTTTGCTTTGCGAAGAAGGATAAGGATCTGGCAGAGGCTTGCAGAAGGTTGCGGGCGCTGGGGTCCGGAGCGTGAGCGGCTTCTCTGAGGTTAAGCGGATCGAAGCCGCGATCAAGAACAAAAATGGGAAGGAGCTCGAATGGTCGCTGTGGTACTGCAGAATGCGGCAGGCTGTGCCCTCGGCGCGACCTGCGGACTTGAAGTACTGGAGCGGGATTGAGGCCCTGGTGAAGGAGACGCTTGCGCCGCCAGTGGCCGCAAAGGTGTATCCGGCGCGGAAGAAGAAGCCGAATCGTGGACTGGGCCTGAGTCCGACAGGATCGGAGATCGAAGGGTCTGACGAGGTGTAGGTGTTTTTGCGGCTCGCCTCGCACGGTTGGAACCGTCTCTGTAAAATATCGAATTGCACCAGAGGAGACTGTATGGCATCGGTAATGTCAGGAATTGCGGCGTTGAAGGCAACACACCAGCAGCTGAAGGCGAAGATGGATAGTACGGTGGAGGACTTCCGTGGACATCTGCTGTCGGCTCGGACGGGGCGGGCGAATGTGCATATGCTCGACCATATCAACGTGGACTACTACGGTACGGACACGCCGGTGGCGCAGATGGGGCAGGTGAGCACACCGGAGCCGACGCTGATTCTGGTGCAGCCGTACGACATGGGGATGGTGTCGGCGATCGAGAAGGCGATTCGCACGTCGAACGTGGGGCTGAATCCGATGAGCGATGGCAAGGTGATTCGCGTGCCGGTGCCGCCGATGACCGAGGAGCGCCGCAAGGACGTGGTGAAGCAGCTGAACAAGACGCTGGAGGACCACAAGACGGCGATTCGGAATATCCGGCGGGACGGGAACGATCAGATCAAGAAGGCGGCGAAGGACAAGCTGATCTCGGCCGATGACGAGAAGCGGGCGAGCGAAGAGGTGCAGCAGTTGACCGATGCGGAGATCAAGCGGATTGAGGATATGTGCAAGGCGAAGGAAAAAGAGATTATGACGGTCTGACTACTGCGCGTAGGGCGGGAAGCGCCTTCGGCGAAAGAGAACGGGGTCGAGCTTAATGGCTCGCCCCTTTGCTTTTTGTGGGGATTCCGGCGAAATGCTGGTTCTTCGTTACGCTCAGAATGGCAAGAGTTTTTTGCAGCGATACGAAAATGCGGCGATAGAAAAAATTTTGGCGATACGGGAGTTGTTTTCAGACGCCCTGATAGACGTAGCCGATGAAGGCTGCGGGTTTTTTGCCCCACTTTTCATCGTAGGCGGCGGTGGGTTTGGCGGCGATGGTTTCGTCTAGGGACTTGCCTTCTTTTTTTAGTTTGGCGACGTTGTCGCGGGAGCCGACGAGCATGTCGCGGAATTCGGTGAGTTGGGCTTTGTTGCCGAGCGGGCCGTGGCCGGGGATGATGATGGTGTCGGCGCCGGCGGTGGCGAGGTTTTGTTCGGTGGCCTGAATCATGCCGTTGATATTGCCTCCGCTGGAGTAGTCGATGAAGGGGTAAAAGCCGTTCCAGAAGGTGTCGCCGCAGTGGAGGATGTTGGCCTCGGTGAAGTGGACGGACAGGTCGGTGTCGGTGTGGGCAGGGTCGTAGTGGGTGAGTTTGAGGGTGCTGGTGCCATCGGACAAGTGGCGATAAGTATTAAGGAGGATGGTGGGGAGAGCGCCGATGGGAGCGGGCGGGATGATGGCGTTGTAGGCGGCGATGTTCTGGGTGGAGGACATACGATAGCGGGTGTTCTCGTGGGCCCAGATAGTGGCGCCGGCAGAGTGCATCCAGTCGTTGCCGTCGGTGTGGTCGAAGTGCCAATGGGTGTTGATGAGGACCTGAATGGGGTCGGAATTGATGGCAGCGAGGGCGGCGGTGAGTTGGGGCTGGCAGGAGGCGTAGCCGGAGTCGACGAGCAGCTTGCCTTCTTTGGCGGTGAGGACGGCGATGTTGCCGCCGGCTCCGCCGAGGAAGGTGACGTTGCGACGGAGAGGGGTTGCGGTGATCTTGTTGTTGGCGTTGGCGGCGCGAGCCTTGGTGAGGAAGTCTTGAGGCTGTTGCGCAAGGAGATTGCGGGGAACAAGAGGGGCTGCGGCGGCAGCTGCGCTGATGGCCAGGAACCGGCGGCGGGAGATCGCGTGGAGCGACTGGGTCATGAGAATTGTCCTTCGCACGTAGAAGATACATGCATGGGTTGGCGATTGAAAGATCGAGCGGGAGTTTTTGGGTTATGTTTTGAGAAACTGTGCCGATAGGAGAAGAATGCACTTTCTGTGCACGCTGCACGAATTCCTGAGTGGGAGCGGAACCGTGGACGAATCTGGAGAGTATCAGGAGAAGCGGATAGCCGCGCAGGAGGGCGTTATC
>DATMPD010000313.1:0-8396 GCA_035567955.1 Edaphobacter sp. | reverse complement strand
ACACCGAACTCGGCATCCTCGACCTCTCCCCCGGCGAGATCGCCCTCATCCCTCGCGGTATCAAGTTCCGCGTCGAACTGCTCGAACCCCAGGCCCGCGGCTACCTCCTCGAAAACTACGGCGCCAGCTTCCGTCTCCCCGCACTCGGCGCCATCGGCGCCAACGGCCTCGCCAACAGCCGCGACTTCCTCACTCCACACGCCGCCTACGACGACCGTGACAACGGCACCTTCCAGGTCGTCGCCAAATTCCAGGGCAATCTCTGGGCCACCGACTTCGACCACTCCCCACTCGACGTCGTCGCCTGGCACGGCAACTACGCGCCCTGCAAATACGACCTCGCCCGCTTCAACTGCATCAACACCGTTAGCTTCGACCACCCCGACCCGTCCATCTACACCGTCCTCACCTCGCCCAGCGAGATCCCCGGCACCGCCAACGTCGACTTCGCCATCTTTCCCCCGCGCTGGATCGTCGCCGAACACACCTTCCGCCCGCCCTGGTTCCACCGCAACTTCATGAACGAGTTTATGGGCCTCATCCACGGCGAATACGACGCCAAAGCCGAAGGCTTCACTCCCGGCGGAGCCAGCCTGCACAACTGCATGAGCGGCCATGGGCCGGACGCCGAGACCTTCGCCCGCGCCAGCACCGCTGAACTGAAGCCCGTCAAACTCGAAGGCACCCTCGCTTTCATGTTCGAAACCCGCTTCGTCTGCCGTCCTACGAAGTTCGCCATGGACACCGCCGCACGCCAGCACGAGTACTACACCTGCTGGCAGACCCTGAAGAAAAACTTCAAGGCAGCAACTTGATCGCAGCTCAACACTCTTCAACAAACAGAACGGGCGCAGCCAGAGCAACTGGTCGCGCCCGCTTCAGCAGAAACTAACTGATTAGAAGTTGAAGGAAGTCTGCAGCGAAATCTGCCGCAATGCAGAGTTAGAGGTAAATGGTCGTCCCGCAAGCTGCGTCGATCTGCCAAACTGTTGCGAAGTCAACGTTCCATTCGGTGTCGACAGGTCAAGATTGTTGAACAGGTTAAGGAACTGGACGCCGAAGGCGAGGTTGTACCGTTTGCCTGTGCTTCCGCCACCGCCAAAACCACCTCCAGGGCCGCCGCCCGGACCACCGCGTCCACCGCCGCCACCACCACCGCCACGGCCGCCGCCCATTCCACCCGGCCCGCCGGGACCACCAGGGCCACCCTGACCACCGCCCTGTCCCTGGGCCGGTGCTCTAGTGGATTCCCCAAAACCAAACGTCTTGGTGATACGCAGATTCGTCGTGAACTGATTCGGTCCAGTGCAATAGTTGATCGGAATCGGCGTGTAAGGCGTATTGGCAGGCGGCGAAACAAAGCTCCCGCAGCCCGTGATCGTATTGGTCCCAGGCGTTCCCGCAGGAATGCCATTAGGCGCGCCAAACATGGGCCGGTCGTTGTACTGCCCGTCCTTGTTCAGGTCGCTGCCGGTCGTGATGTTGTATGGCGTCCCCGCCGAAAAAATCATCAAAGGACTTATGCTGATCGCGTGCGGCAGAGACAGACTGCCGTACAGAAAGAACCTGTAACGGACATCGAACACCGCCCGCCCATAGTCCTTACCAATGTTGTACGGATCGATGGATGGAAACGTGTTGATCGTACCTGTATCGGCGTGGGCAGTATTGAAAACACCATACCCGGAGACCGACCAGATCCTGCTCGGGCGAATGTTCGCATTGATGATAAGTTGCTGCTGACGATACACGCCGCCCGATTCATACGTGTCTTGAATCGCCGCATGTTGCCCATTCGTTGGTGGCGTGGGATAGATAGGCTGCCCATTGCTGTCAAAACCGATCGGCGAATTCAGGTTCGCGGTATAAAACTGATGCACACCGCGAGCAATCACGTAATTCAAGGACAACGTAGCCCCGCGAAAAAGCTGCTGATCCACTCCGACAGCATAATGGAACGTATATGGCGAT
Source organism: Edaphobacter sp. (assembly GCA_035567955.1). GTDB lineage: Bacteria > Acidobacteriota > Terriglobia > Terriglobales > Acidobacteriaceae > Edaphobacter. Next base: position 6,425 of record DATMPD010000313.1, on the reverse strand, counting down.
CGCAGATTGGTCGACGCCTGAACCGTCTTGTTGCCTGTGGACCCGGTCCCTCCCGTGCAGGCAGCGATATTCTGGGGCGTGCACGTCGCGCTCGGATTCACAATCTGCGTCTGGATCTGGTTTATCCCGTTCGACTGGAACGTAGTGATCACGTTGGTCAGCTGGTAGCGGTCGTAGAACATTCCGAATCCGGCGTTGACCACAGTCTTCGGCATGACGCCGTAGCGAACCGACAGGCGCGGAGCAAAATCGTGGTGTGCCGAAAGATAGTTCTGCGTCTCATAGCGGATGCCGTAGCTGACCGACAGATTCTGACGAGGCTTCCAATCGTCTTCAGCATAAAGACCAAGATCGAAAACTGTGGCACTGACCGGATGGATGATCTGACTGATGGTGAACTGGCTGGCCTGTGACGGATACACCGCAGTTGACCCAGTAAGGCAAGTCGAAGTCGAAGCCGAGGCCGGCAGACAGTTATACGTAAACGTGCCATTCGTTCCCGCGGTCGTCGTATTCGAGTCGCTTGTAGTCCGCAGCCGCCCACCGAATCGGATGAAGTTCTTCGACAACTGGATCGAGGTGTAGTTCTGCGCCTCGAAGTGGTTCTGGTAGTCCGAGGAACTGCCCGTGGGCGCGCCGCCACCGGTGAAATTTCCCTGCACCTGAATCGTCGGCGTCGTGTTCAGCGCGGTCTCCGTCGCGGCCTCGCGCTGATACTCAAACCGCGTCTCGTTGATAACGCGCGGGCTCAGGATCTGGGTATCAACAACCTGTATCGTGGTCTCAGAAGTGCTCGAGGTATAGCCCGCGTCAGGCAGAACCAGGCCGCCAACACCAACATTATTCTGATCGTTCTGCTCGTATTGGAACCGCGTCACCAGCGTGTTCCTTTCGCCAAGGGCAAGATCGATTCGCGGGTTAATCTCTGTCCTTGACTGCGGCGCAGGATTGGCAACCGAATAATTGCAGGTGATCTGCCCGATCGGGCACGTAAGCGTCGTATCGCCCAGGATCGTCGGGTTCAAAATCGTCGCGCTCACCAGGCTGTTGTCCTGGATCGAGCGGTGCGACCCAGACAGCGTGAACGATGCATTCTTCGCCAGAGGCCCCGTGATATTTCCCAGCACAAAGATCGTGTGATACGGTGGCTGCGTCTGCTCCGGCTGTCCCGGACTGTTGAATGCATTCAACAGTGGATTGTCCGAGTTCAGCGCGGAAGTCATCCCCTGCAGATTGAACTGCCCGTGAAACTTGTCCGTGCCCGGCTTGGTAAAAACCTCGACCCGTCCATAGCCCAGACGATCGTACTGAGCTGAAAATGGATTCTGATTGATACGAATCTCCCGGATCGACGACTTCGGAGGAAGCTGCCCGCCGGTAAATCCATCCACATAAATCTGGCCGCCGTTCGGCCCCGCGGCAGGCCCTGCCAGCGCGGTCAACTCCGACGAAAGCTCATCAGGATCATCCGAAAGCGCATCAAGATCCTTGCCCTTGAGCACAGTTGCGCTTGCATTACTATCGGCATCGACGCTCACCTGCGCCGCCTGTGCCGTCACATTGACTTCCTGCTGCTGCTGCTGGATCGCCATCTGCACATCCAGAGTCAAAGCCTGCCCTGCGGCAATCCTTACCCCCTGCTTCACGAACGATGCGAAGCCCGCCATCGTCACCGTAACCGAATACGTTCCCGGCGGGATACCACGCAACACATACGTTCCATCGCTCTGTGACTGCGTGATCAACGCCTTACCGGACGCCGGAGTAAAGGTCACGGTCGCCCCCGGAATCACGGCATTTTCAGGATCGGCAACCACCCCGCGCACAGTGGCGCCAGTCTGCTGAGCACTTGCAATCACCGGCGTCAACGCGACGAAAAAAAGTAAAACAATCTTCCAGGTTGTGCGAAATAACATTACTACTCCTCAGAAAATATCCATCGTTGCGGTGCGTAGAAAAAAGTACTGCCGCCTAAAAAGAATTAGTGTCCGCCCCCGCCGCCGCCCTCAGGCGCCCCTTCGCCGCCCAGGTTCCACGGAGACAGAGTCATCGCCGGCCCACCGCTTGGCGTCGCCGCCAGAATCGGTTCCACTCCTGACAACAGCGTCACCGCCGTTACCGTAGCGCTGCCCGGGTCAGGCTGCGAAGCCACAATCATCACCGCATCACCCGCCTTCAGATCCGCAAGTGTCTTGTTGGGCAGCCGGCTCACCAGTTGCGAAAGATCCCCGCCGGCACTTCGTCCCGCACCGCCGGGCCGCCCTCCACCCGATCCCTCAGCCTGACCTGCACCCGACGCCTGCGCCGACCCCCCGCCAGATGCGCCCGCACCAACGCCCTTCGCGCGTGCAGCAAACCTAGCCGCAGCCTCAGGCGGCAACGCCCGTACGTTCGAGTTCGGCGTCACCGTCACCGTTACCGTCTTCTTCGTCGCAAGATCCTTCAGCGTCAGTGTTCCTTTAGCAGCATCAATGGTTGTGATCAGACCCGCCAGATTCTTGAACGATCCGCTGACCACCGCCTCTGCTTGAATCGACGATCCATCCTCGGACTTCGTTCCCAATACGCGTAGCTGATCCCCTGGCTGTATCTGGGCCAATGTCCCCGGCTTCGCATCTTCAAACTTCACAGAGTCTCCGGCATAGCGCCTGAACTGCGTCTTGCCGGAGGTAGTCACCGCATCTTTCTTGGCGCCTACCGTGACAGTCAACGTGCCCGTACCCGGATCGACCGCGCTCACAATGCCGCCGGTCCCACGCCTCTGCCAGTCCGCCTGTTCTGTCTCATGCTTCTGCGCGATGTCGCTCGACTTCATCAGAATCACGCGCACCGCAGCAAAGCTCCCGGCGGTATCACCAGCCTTCCCGCTCACCAGCACACGGTCGCCCACTGCAATATCCTTCAACGCGATCGTCTGAGCCGTCTTCAAATCCGTACTGCCGGGTGCCAGTTGCAGAATGCGCGCTCCATCTGGAACGCTGACGACAACCTCCTGGCCCGCATCCGTCTTCAGGGTAAGGCTGTTGCCGGCAAGAGCCGTCACGGTGCCGAGTTGGCGCGCTGCCGCTGTCGGCGCTGCGGCGGGTGCCTGCGCGATCACCCCGGTGGTGTAAGCAGACACTATCGTCGCAGGCACTATCAGGCTGACGCGCAACATGGCACTTCGGAATACAGCAAACCCCTTCAACATCGTCATACCTCTCAAAATGAATCCAATTTGCAGTGGTCGCTTCAGGTTGACTCGCTGAAGTCGCCAGTCTCTAAAGAAGACGAGCCAGCAACGCAAAAGTTTCCGCTAAAAACAAGACTTTTGTATCGAATCGGACGAAACTGAAGCGAACATTAAGACCCGCCTTTATGATAACCGCCCAACACTTTCTGCTCTGTTTTATTGCGTGGCCAGCAACTCCTTCACAGCTCGCTCCAACTGCGCATCCGAACCCGTTTCCGTCTCGCCCAGCGGACGCGCCACCTCCACATCCACAGGCCGCGGATGCATCTCCATCGTCTGACCGCGAAGGTCCTGAATCCTCCACCCAGGCACCCGCACCGCCGAGCCATCAATCAGCTGTTGTGCTCCAGTGAAGATGATCCAGCCCGCCGTCGGCTCGCCCACGACCTTGCCCAGTTTCAATGAGCGATACCCCTCAGTAAAGTCCTCCGCATCCGACAAAGACGACTCGTTCGTCACCAATACCGTCGGCAAACCCAGCGCCCGCTGCCCAAGATTCTGCCGCGAAGGCACCGGCGACAATCCGCGCGGCGTCATCATCAGATAATTCTGCCGCGTAAACACATCCAGCGCATACCCGTTGATATAGCCGCCATTGTTATTGCGCACGTCCACCACCACACCCTGCTTCGCCTCATTCTGCGCATCCAGATCGATATACAACTGCTGCAGCGAAGCATCGCTCATATCCGCGATGTGAACATAACCAAGCTTGCCTCCGCTCACGCGATCCACCAGCGCGCGCCGCTCCTCTACCCATTGCCGATACAGCAAACCAACCGCCGCAACCGACGACACCGGCCGCACCACCGCATCCCGCGTCTTGCCTGCCGTTTCGATGCCAAGCACAACCCGCTTGCCGACCGTATCCTCCAGCATCCCGTCAAGGTTCTTCGCTCCGACAGCCTCGCCGTTCACGCTCATCAGCCGATCCCCAGGCCTGATGGAGCCTTCAATCGCCGCCGGCCCAAGCGCAATCACCTCACGGACAATCAGACCCTTTCCCGCTTCATATGCCTCGCGATCGAACCTCAACCCGAGATTCCCTACCTGCACCGGCTGCGGACCGTTCCCCGGCCCCATCCCCCGATTGATGCCCGAGTGCGAGGAGTTCAACTCCCCAATCAATAAATTAATATCGCGGCGCAGCTCATCTGAAGTCTTCACACCGGCGATATAAGGAGCCCACTCCTCATGCAACTTCAACCAGTTCTTGCCGTGGAAGCTGGCATCGTAGAATCGCCGGTTCAGAGTCTCCCAGGCCTCTTCAAACACCACCTTCTTTTCCACGTCGAAGTCGATCTGCATCGGCGCGGTTACCGCTACAGTCTTCGGCGTACGCGACTCCACCGTGATCGACTTCACGGAACCATTCTCGAGATAGAAGACATCCTTCGCATCCGGACTGAACGCATAGTCACTCTTCCGTCCCGGCGTCGAGGTCAGTTGCCGCGCCACCGGCGGCTCCTTCGACAGCTCATCCAGGCTGTACGTATACAGGCCAAGTTGATTCGCAGAACGCGCCGCAAACAACAGAACCTTTCCGTCCGCGCTGATCACCGGCGCCTCCGCATTCAACCCAAGCGGCAGCAGCGTCAGGCGATCGCGAATCCCTTCAAACACAATCTTCACCGGCTCCGGCTTCTTCTTGGCATCGTCGGCCTTCTTGGCATCGTCGGCTGCAGCTCCGGCTGTTGGAACTGCCGGCTTCTCCTCTGTCGACGGTGTGGGCGTCGCCGGCGTGGCAGGAGGAATCGGCGAAGAAGGTGTCCCAGGCGTCTTCGATGGACGAAACAGCTCGCGAAACTCATCCTCGCGATACTTCGGCACATGTGGCAACAAATCAACACGAGCGATCTGCACCTGTTCACTTCGCTGCGCCGTGTCGAACAAAAGATAGTGCCCATCCGGCGACCACGCAATCTTCGACGCAGTCTCTCCATTCGCTAGAAAGCTCACCGGATGCGTCTCCCCACCGACTGCGGCCACCACATGCACATTACGAAACGACCGCTTATCCTGCATCGTAAACGCGATCCATTGCCCATCAGGCGACCACGTCACCGCCGAACCGGGCAACTCACCCGAAGCCACCACGCGATCAGCCCCCGCAGCGTCCTTCGCCGGTACCGCGACCACATGTAGCTCCTTATCGTTTCGTACATACGCTATGCTCTTGCCATCAGGCGCCCACTGTGGATTCGCATCGTCGTTCCCGGCCTGCGTCAGCACGCTCTCCTTGCTGGTCGCAAAGTCATACATCACCAGGTTGTGGCCGCTTCCCTCACCCGACCCCGCCTCGGAGCGATACACCAGCTTCATCGAATCCGCCGACCACGCAGGCTCGCTCTCCGCCGTTGCCGTATGGGTCAGCCGCTGCCCCTCCCCGCCATCCTTAGCCGATGCAGCAAACACCTCGCCATGCGCGATCACCGCAATCTTCTTTCCATCCGGAGCCAGGGCCAGCGTACTGAAGTTCGTTTCGTTCACATGCGTCACGCCCGGCGAGGCCGGCACCCCGCGCAGCGTAATCGGCACGCGCTCCGCCTTACCTGTCGCGGTATCCATCTTCCAGATCGTGAAGTTCCGCTCAAACACAATCGTCTTTCCACCATCCCCAAGGTTCGGCCACAACACGCGTCCTTCCTTGAAGTGGGTCATCTCCCTGGCCGACCCAGGCGCCGCCACCGGCACCGACCAGATATTCTCCGCGCCCGACGCATCGCTCATATAAAAGAGCGTCTTGCCATCCGCCGACCACATCGGCCACGCATGTTTCGCGTCGCCCTTCAACAGCATCTGGTACTTTCCACTCTCCGCCACCGGCTTCAGCCAAACCTCGGTCTCATCGATGTGCGCGTGACCATTCCGCCACCACTGCGAAAAACTCAGCCCTTTCGCCATCAGTGCGATCGTCTGCCCATCAGGAGACGGTGCACTCTCAAACTCGCCCAGATACCGCTCGTGGCTCACCTCCAGCGGCGTGCCTCCAGCAGAACTCACACGAAAGATATCGCCCTGCCCCGCAACATCATTCACCGCGGACGTAAAGTAAATCCATTTGCCATCATGCGACCACCCATCCAGAGCATCCGGCCGGTCGGAGTAAGTCAGCCGCGCCAACTCTCCCGTCCCGAGCGTCAGCACATAGATATCGCCCGCGCCCGTCCGTGTCGAAACAAACGCCAGCTTC
>DATMPD010000312.1:0-3827 GCA_035567955.1 Edaphobacter sp. | reverse complement strand
TGCCGACCCGCCGGCGCAAGCCCAGACCGGTGCGCCGCAGGGCGTTGGGTTAGCGAAGATTGAGCGCGAGGGTGGGAAGTATACGCTGCGGACGGATGCGTATGAGGTTCGACTGAATGCCACGGTGCTGGATGGCAGCGGCCGGTCGGTTCAGACACTGACGAAGGACGCATTCAGCGTGTACGAGGATGGAGTGCCGCAGACGATCGCTTCGTTCCGGCATGAGGACCTGCCGGTGTCGCTGGGGCTGTTGATCGACAGCTCGGGTTCGATGTATGACAAGCGGTCTGCGGTGGAGAAGGCTGCGCTCGACTTTGTGAAGCTCTCGAACCCTGAGGATGAAGAGTTTCTGGTGGACTTCTCGTGGGAGGCGTTCATCGATCAGGACTTTACGAATAATATCGACAAGCTGCAGCAGGGTCTGGGGTATATCAAGTCGAGCGGCGGGACGGCTATTTACGACGCGCTGGTGGCTTCGGCGGATTATCTGAGCAAGAATGCGAAACATCCGAAGCAGGTGTTGCTGGTGGTTACAGACGGCGAAGACAATGCTTCGAGTGCAACGCTGGAGCAGACGATCCGGAGGATTCAGGATCTGGATGGGCCGGTGATCTACTGCGTGGGGTTGCTGTTTGGTGAGGATACGGACAAGCGCGAGTCGCGACACGCAAGACGCGTGCTGGAGACGCTGGCCGAACAGACCGGCGGGGCGGCTTACTTTCCGAAATCGGTGAATCAGGTTGATGAGATTGCCGCGGAGGTGGCGAAGGACATCCGGACGCAGTACACGATCGCGTATCACTCGACGAAGTCGCCGACGCTGGGCGGATATCGCGAGGTCCATGTGGAGGCGAAGGCGAAGAGCTTTGGGAGATTGTCGGTGAGGACGCGGACCGGGTACTATCCGCGGGTCGCCCAGGCGTCGACGAAGGGTGGGGATGCGGGATTTAGCGGGAACGGGAAGAAGAATCCCTGATGCAGGTGGGGGTGTTGTTATTCTGGCTCTCGATTTGTGGGTGAACGGTATTGCGAAGCCAGTTCTCTTCTGATTGATGTAGAAAAGTTTGTGTGAACTAAAGCGACGGCCGAGAGTTTCTGCTGTCGGGGTGAATTTGTGTGTGTGAGGTTTTGTTCGATGAGGGTTGCGGAGAATGTTTTGGAGCTGGTGGGACAGACGCCGATGTTGCGTCTGCGCCGGCTGGAGCAGGCGAATGGGGCGGGGTCTTGCGCGGAGATATGGGCGAAGCTGGAGTTTCTGAATCCGGGTGGGAGCGTGAAGGATCGGGCGGCGCTGGGCCTGGTGCTGGATGCGGAGCGGCGCGGCGTGCTGCGACCGGGAGGCACGATTGTTGAGGCTACTGCAGGAAATACTGGGGTGGGACTGGCGCTGATCGGGGTGAATCGCGGGTATAAAGTGATGCTGTATGTGCCGGAGCAGTTTGCGGAAGAGAAAGTGAAGCTGATGCGCGGACTTGGGGCGACGGTGGTGCGGACTCCTGAGGTTGATGGCATGGCGGGGGCGATTGAACGGGCGCTCGAGTTTGAGACGGAGACGCCGGGGGCGTTTGCTGCGCTGCAGTTTGAGAATCCGGCGAATCCGGATTTTCATGAGCAGACGACGGCGGTGGAGATTTGGCAACAGTTGGAAGGCCGCGTGGATGCTTGGGTTTCAGGCATCGGATCGGCGGGGACGTTTACCGGGGTGGCGCGGTTTCTGAAGAAGAAGCGGCGGGATATTTTGACAGTGGCGGTGGAGCCGCAGGGAAGTGTGCTGCAGGGAGGAGAGCCGGGGCCGCATCGCGTGGAGGGAATTGGGGTGTCGTTTATTCCTGCGACGTTTGATCGCAGTGTGTGCGACCGGGTGATGAAGGTGATGGATGAACCGGCGTTTGCGATGGTGAAGCGGCTTGCGGAAGAGGAGGGTGTGTTTGCGGGGTCGAGTGCCGGGGCGATGCTGTGCGCGGCGGTGGATGTGGCGAAGGAGTTGGGGGCAGGGAAGCGAGTGGTGACGGTGATTCCGGATTCGGTGGAGCGGTATTTGTCGAAGGGATTGCTGGATTGAGGCAGGGGGTAGGGAATAGGGTGTAGGGAGTAGAAAGCGTGACTGTGCGATGGCGATCAAGAAGGCAGGGATGGAGAGTGCGGAGAAGCAGCTCGATCGCTTTCTGGATGCGTATACGCCGGAGGTGGCGGAGATTGCGCGCAAGGCGCTGATCAAACTTCGCAAGCGGCTGCCGTTTGCGACGGAGATGGTGTACGACAACTACAACGCTTTGGCGTGTGGATTTGGACCGAGCGAACGAGTCTCCGACGTTATCTTTTCTATCGCTGTCTATCCCAGGCATGTAAATTTTTTCTTTCTGCAGGGTGCGACGCTTCCTGATCCGGATGGTTTGTTGCAAGGCAAAGGTTCCAGGGTGCGGCATATTCGCCTTGAAGATGAGAAGACTCTGGATCGTGATGATGTGAAAGCTATGATGGCAATAGCTATGAAGATGGCCAAAGTGCCGTTCGACGAAGAGGCGCAGTACAAGCTGGTTATTAAATCGGTTTCGGCGAAGAAACGGCCGAGGCGACCGCCTCCCGCTAAGCCGAAGGCAAAGAAGTAGCAGATCGATTGAAGAGTGAGGGATGGATGGAAGCGAAGAAGCGAATGGGATTTGCGACGCGGGCGATTCATGATGGGCAGGAACCGGATGAGTTGACTGGCGCGGTGAATGTGCCGATTTATCTGACCTCGACGTATCAGCAGGAGGGGATTGGGAAGAACAAGGGGCATGAGTATGCCCGGCTGACGAATCCTACGCGGGATGCGCTGGAGGAGAATCTTCGTTCACTCGAAGGCGGGACGAGCGCGCATGCGTTTGCGAGTGGAATGGCCGCGATTACGGCGATGTGCACGATGATGAAGTCGGGCGACCATGTGGTATGCACCGACAATATGTATGGGGGGACGGGGCGGCTCTTCGACCAGGTGCTGGCGAATTATGGGTTGACGTTTACCTATGTTGACACGAGTGTGGCGGAGAATGTGGCTTCGGCGATTACTCCGGCAACGAAATTGGTGCATATTGAGACGCCGACCAATCCGATGATGTCGATTACGGATATCGGGGCGGTGGCGCGGATCTGTCATGCGAAGGGTGTGGAGTTGAGCGTGGATAACACTTTCCTGTCGCCTTATCTGCAGCAGCCGATTGCGCTGGGGGCGGATATTGTGATGCACTCGACGACGAAGTTTTTGAATGGGCACTCGGATGGTTTGGGTGGCGTGTTGATAGGCACCAAGCCGGAGCATGCAGAGCGGTTTCGGTTTGTGCAGAAGTGTACGGGCGGGATTCTGTCGCCGTTTGAGAGTTATTTGCTGCTGCGCGGGGTGAAGACGCTGGCGGTTCGGATGAAGCAGCATGATGCGAATGGACGTGTGGTTGCTGATTTTTTGAAGCATCATGCGAAGGTGCAGCAGGTGTTTTATCCGGGGCTGGTGGAGCATCGGCATCATGAGCTGGCGAAGCGGCAGCAGCATGGGTTCGGGTCGATGATTTCGATGGAGCTTGGGTCGTTGGAGAATGCGAATCGTTTTGCCAGTGCGCTGCGGCTGGGGTATCTGGCGGAGTCGCTGGGCGGGGTGGAGACGCTGATCTGCCATCCGGCTACGATGACGCATGCGGCGGTGGGAGCGGAGGGGCGGGCGCGGCTCGGGATTACGGATGGGTTGATGCGGGTGTCGGTGGGGATTGAGGATGTGGAGGATATTGTGGGGGATCTGGGGCAGGCTTTGGAGAAGATTTAGAAGCGAGTGTCCTGCCGGACGGGCCTCCTGCGCG
>DATMPD010000311.1:0-6509 GCA_035567955.1 Edaphobacter sp. | reverse complement strand
CAAGCTGATTTGCCTCTCGGATGAACTGTAGTTGCGGATTTTTTTTAATCTGGCAAAAAGCTCGTTTTTGAAGGGGGTTTTGCAAAAAGCAGTGTGCAGAACGTGGTTTTTTGATGGTGAATTCGTGGTGAAATGCGTGATAAACGTGGTGAATTGTGGGGTTGTTTTCAGGCCTCAAAAATGTGCCACATTTTAAGACTTTATTTTTGCGGCTGACCCATTCTGGTACCTTTGGCGTCTTCCCCGGCCACAACCACCTCTTCCCTGCCCTGCTAAACTTAGCTTTAGCGCCCCATGTCCAAGCAAAAGTTCTATCTCACCACCCCGATTTACTACGTCAACGCGCGCCCTCACATCGGGCATGCCTATACGACGATTGCGGCCGATGTCATCGCCCGGCGTCACCGTCTGCTGGGCGACGACACCTTCTTACTGACGGGGACGGACGAGCACGGCCAGAAGGTGGCGCGCTCCGCTGCCGCGGCGGGTGTCTCTCCCCAGCAGTTTACCGATCAGATCTCGGCTTCCTTCAAGGCCCTCTGGGACCGCATGGGCATCACCTACGATGACTACATCCGCACCACGGAACCGCGCCATACCAAGGCGGTTCAGAGGCTCTTCCAGGACCTGGTTGACCGCGATGCGATCTACCTGAGCACCTACACCGGCCAATACTCGGTCGGCGAAGAGATGTTTGTCGATGGACCTCCCGGCACCATTGGGCCCGACGGCAAGCCGACCGAGACGGTCACGGAAGAGAACTACTTCTTCCGTCTCTCCAGTTATCAGAGTCAGCTGATCGACCTTATTGAGAGCAATGAACTTCTGATCCAGCCTGAGGTGCGGCGGAATGAAGTCCTGAGTTTCCTGCGCGGCAACATCTCCGATGCGGCTGAAACGAAGAAGTCAAAGCTTGGCATCCCCTACGTTGAAGGGGCTCTAAAGGACCTGAGCATCTCCCGGACATCCTTCAAGTGGGGCATTCCGGTGCCCGGCAATGAGAAGCACGTCATCTACGTCTGGCTCGACGCTCTGGCCAACTACATGACTGCAATCGGCTACGGCTCGGATGATCCGATCGAGCAGGAGAAGTTCAAAAGGTACTGGCCGGCTGACCTTCACCTTGTAGGCAAGGAGATCATTCGCTTTCATTGCGTCTACTGGCCGGCGTTTCTGCTTGCCGCCGGTCTGCCGCTGCCTAAAGCCATCACCGCGCATGGCTGGCTGCTCTTCGAAGACTCGAAGATGTCGAAGTCGCGCGGCAACATCGTTCGCACTGAGACCATCCTCGACGCCTTCGGCACTCTCAAGCCCAAGCCTACGGATGGCCCTGGAGCAGTCCTCAGTGATGAGTACTGGAAGCACGAACAAGACCTCTTCGCGTCCGATGTTCTTCGCTACTTTCTTCTTCGCGAGATTCCCTTTGGTCAGGATGGCAGTTTCAGCTTCGACGCGCTGGTCCAGCGTTACAACAGTGATCTTGCTAACGGCTACGGCAATCTGGTCAGCCGTACTTTGAGCATGGTCGAAAAATATTTCGATGGAACTATCCCTGATCCTTCCTTTTCCGACGTTGCGGAACTACGTCTCGAGCAAATCGCCCAGGTCGGCTTAGAAGATTTCGGAAGCATGATTGATTTCGACAATGGAGCACTTTACTCGATTGCCCTAACAGATATATGGCGGTTGATTGGAATGGTAGATGGAGTTCTCAGTAAGTCCGCTCCGTGGAAGCTCGCGAAATCTTCTTCTCCTCAAGACCTTGCGAAGCTTAGACGAATTCTCTACATCGCTGCTTCCTTTGTTCAGCTTTACTCCGCGGCACTCTATCCATTCATTCCTTATGCGACATCCCAAGTCTGGTTCCAACTTGGCTTAGGAGACATCGAAGATGCCGCCCGTAAAGGCGAACTGAAAAATCTAGAATGGGGTGGCCTGAAACCTGGCACAAAATTAGGCGAACTAGCCCCGATTTTTCCCCGCGCGCCCAAGGAACTTATCCAACTCATGACCGATATGGAAAACAACACGAACGCTGCGTCTAAGCCTGAACCCTCCAAGCTTATGGACGAGAAGACAACCCACACTGTGGCCGTGCCCACCGATTCTGCGCATCCCGGCGCAGCGCCTCGCACCTCTGGGTTTGCGGAAGCGAACCCCGGGGCATCCGTCGGCGGCAGCCACGCCATCAGCACCGAGCGGCCCGGGACGCCTTCGCACACGGAAGCTCCTGCCTCCGGCCCGTATGCTGCATCGGCTGCGGGTTCAGCCGCTCCCGACACCGCGCAGATTGCCATCGACGACTTCGTCAAGGTTGATCTTCGGGTGGCGCAGGTTGTGGTCGCGGAGCGAATTCCCAAGGCTGACAAGCTGCTTCGTCTGGAGGTCGATCTTGGTTATGAGAAGCGTCAGATTCTTTCCGGTATTGCCGAGTGGTACACCCCCGAGGAGCTGATCGGCAGGAGAATCGTCGTCATTGCCAATCTCGCACCGCGCAAGATGCGCGGTCTCGAGTCGCACGGCATGCTTCTGGCCGCTTCGAATGGCGAAGATGGTAAGCCTGTTCTCGCCACCTTTGCTGAAGACATTGCTCTAGGGTCGCGGTTGAAGTAGCGGCAAGCGTCAGAGATCCGCGGCGCGAATCCCTGACGCTTATTCTTTCCGGCATGGGGCTGGGAGAATCACGGAACGACATGGGGGAGAGTGTACGATTCTCATCCATCGCAAAGTGCGCGATGGATGGAGCACCCGCGCCGATGGGGTCGGATAGAGAAGAGGCAACTGCCACGACGAAAGGCAACCGCAGATCCCTACGGGATGACAACAAGAAAAACAAACGCGACTGCCAGGGCAACTGCAACAGCGAAGCAACTGCCGCGACGAAAGGCAACCGCAGATCCCTACGGGATGACAACAAGAAAACAAACGCAACTGCCAAGGCAACTGCAGCAGCGAAGCGACTGCAACAGCAAAAGGAAACGGTGTTGAGGCGGGGTGTGAGTCCAGCGTGAACTACCTCGCTCGCGAGTCCCCTAACTACAGGGGCGGTTTCGGATCAGGAAGTCCTAACGACCTGAGCGCACGCTGTTGAGCGGCCCGCAGAAAGGCAACATTCTCATGGACCGCCTCCTTGGTCTCGCAGTACGGATGAGGTGCATTCCTGAACGTCACTTCGATCACGCCGTCGGGCCGGCGTGTGGCCCATTGGAAGACGACGCGGGCGCCGACGCGGCCGGCCAGTCCCAGCACGACAGGGTGCAGAGGGGCGCCGAGGCGTGCGTCCGCTAGGCATACGACTGAGACCCCCTCCTGCAGCAACCTCTTTGCCTGGCGCAGAGCATATTTTTCTGTCGGAATGGCCACCAGCCGCTTGCTTGTTCCAGGGACCATAAACTTGTCGCCATCGACGATTCGACCGGGATCGGCTACGACAGCCGGCTCTGCATAGCCCTGTTCGACGAGCGGCCGCAGCAGGAACTCCACCAGCGGTTCATGAACCCAGCAGTGCAACGTTCCGACTCCAGGATTGGCTGCCTCGAGAGGATCGATCCTGTCGACGACATAGGGAATCGGAAACGGTCCAATGGCGGTCAGTTCCCAAAGCCAATGGTCCAGCATCACTGCTTCGGTCAGGGCACGGTTCCCGCCCAGGGCGCCGCTCAAGGCGCCCTGCAATCGGCAAATTGTCAGCGCGGCGCGATACCAGTAACGATTGGGCAGAGCCCGTGTGACGAACTGGACCTGCCTCCGTAGACGAAACAGCGACGCCAGCCATCGAAGAGGTCTTTTCATCGATGGAGGGACCTTTTGTCTTCGAGTTCGGACCTCCGACGCAAGAAGGGCAGGCGTCGGCGACAGCTAATTTTCCGGGGAGACGAACCGACGGGTATGCGTTGCAGATGCCGCAGACTCTGGCCGAAGAACAACATGATCCTCCGTGGAGAAACCAAACTGACACTTACAGCACGTTCAAAAAGAACTGCCATCGACTGTGGCACGTTTGTCTTTCCTGATTCTGTCAGCATAGTCAGCATCGGGGCAACAGTCCAGAGACGCTCTACGATTTGCGCGCAGGTATCTACTCAGGTCACCTTGCTCGGTGACCTCCGTGTACTGGAAACGACACTCTCTGGCTATCGCAGTGACCAACAGCTGCAGGGACACGACCCGGCCCATGGTCTGAAGCAACGGCGACTAGCTCTCCTTCGTTTGCACTCCCACCGCAACCACGAAGTAGCTCGCTGTGGTCGTGCCAACGTTCTTAAGGCCGTGCATAATGTTGGACGCGGTAAAGACGACGCCGCCCGGACCGACCGGTTCCGGCTTGCCGTCGTTGATGAACTCGAGATTGCCCTCGCGAATGAGAAGAAACTCGGAGTGGCTATGTTTGTGCGGAGGATGCGGCATCTTGCCGGCGGGAAGGGTCGTCTCGTGCACTTCGACGAACTCGCCGGTGGCCAGCGTTCCGGATAAAACTTGTCGCCCGGTACCGCCATTAGCGTTGTTCTTCACCGGAAGCTGGTCGTAGTTGAAGACGACAGACTTCGACAGCTTGCCATCCGCACCGGCGGCGGCGCCAGCTTGTGCTTCAGCCATTACACTGCTCAGAGCCGCGAAGGCCGAGAGCCCCATACAAAGATCACGTCGGTTTATATTCTTCATGCCGACATAGTACGCGGAACGAACTATCGTTGGCATCTTGATTTTCTTCTGGTACCTGATATCTTTTGCCGGCATCCCGGTGGAAATCCACATAAAATCATTTCAGTATCCCTGCAAACTATGAGACTGACGCCTCTGCTGCCTGCGCTTGCCGTGACGATCCTGTCCGTCGCCCTTTACCCTGCTTCGGCACAGATTGCTTTAAACGACGGATTTGCCAGAGATAGCAGACAGCCGATCGATCAGACTTATACCGATCACATTCGCAAATACACAACCGATCCGCAGTTTTCGTCACGGCTGGTGGATTACCTGCCGGCTTCAGCGACGGTTCCGACACCGGCTAAGGTGCTGGGCGACGTGGCTGGAGCGCCGGACATGCTGCCCTATGCGGAGGATGTCTACAAGTACTTCCGTCAGCTGGAGTCGGCTTCGCCGCGGGTCAAGGTTTTTTCTATCGGACACTCGGAGGAGAACCGCGAGATGATCGCGGTTGCGATCGCCGATCCCGCACTGTTGCAGGGGGCGAAGGAAAATGGAGAACGGCTCGCGAAGCTGGCCGATCCGCGCACGATCGGGCTGGACGACAGCAAGGCCCAGCCTCTGATTGATCAGTCTTATCCGGTGTATTACATCACCGGCACGATTCATTCGAGCGAGACCGGGGCGCCCACGGCGTTGATGGAGCTGGCTTATCGGCTGGCTGTGGATGACGCTCCTTATATCAAGTACATTCGGTCGCACATGATTGTGTTGATCACGCCGGTCGTCGAGGTGGATGGGCGGGACCGCATGGTCGACACCTACCGATGGCATAAGGCGCACCCCGGACAAGACTGGCCGCGGCTGGCCTACTGGGGCCACTACGTTGCGCACGATAACAATCGCGACGCGATGGGCATGACGCTGAACCTGACCAACAATGTGCTGAATACGTATTTGGGCTGGCATGCGCAGGTGCTGCACGATCTGCATGAGTCTGTGCCGTTTTTGTATGACAACACGGTGGGTGACGGGCCGTACAACGCTTGGATCGACCCTACGCTGGCCGATGAATGGGCAGAGCTGGGCTGGAACAATGTTGCGCAGATGCAGTCTTTCGGGATGCCTGGGGTGTTTACGCACGGGAACTTCGATACGTGGAGTCCGGGCTATCTGATGTTCCTTGCGGGCATGCATAACGGCATCAGCCGGCTGTATGAGACCTTTGGCAACGGCGGCGCGGATACAGTGAAGCGCATTCTGCAGCCGGAGGAGTATTCGCGCACGTGGTTTCGCCAGAACCCGCCGCTGCCGACGGTGATGTGGTCGCAGCGAGACAACAATAATTATGAAGAGAGCGCGCTGCTATCTACGCTCGCGTATTTTTCGCGCAACACGCATCACTTTCTCGAGAACTACTACATGAAGAGCAAGCGTTCGGTGCAGAAGCCGACGCTCGATGGGCCTGCGGCTTATGTGCTGCCTGCTGATGCAGCGGAGCTGAACCGCCAGTTGCAGCTTCTCAATGTGCTGAAGTTGCAGCATGTCGAGGTGCAACAGCTCTCGGCAGCGCTGACCAGTTCTGTTCCTCCGGCGAAGCGCGGGGAAAAGCCGACGACGCAGACTTTTCCGGCAGGTAGTTATGTTGTCCGGCTTGACCAACCGTATTCGCGCGTGGCGGATGCGCTGCTCGACAAGCAGTACTGGGCGCCGGACGATCCGCAGAAGCATCCTTATGACGACACGGGCTGGTCGTTTACCCAGCTCTTTAACGTCAAAGCTGTTCGACTGACGGATACTGCGATTCTGAAGGCTCCGATGACGCCTGTGGTTGACTTCGAGCAGGCGTCGGGCAAGATCAGCGG
>DATMPD010000310.1:0-3223 GCA_035567955.1 Edaphobacter sp. | reverse complement strand
TGGGGCCGGCGTCAATGGCGGTCTTGATCTTATTGATGTCGTCTTCGTTGGTCCCCCATTTGAAGAGGTCAATGAGGGGTAGTTCGATGTCGAATTTTTCCTGGACTTGCTGAAATAGTTCGGGGATGGTTGGCGGTGCAGAAACGGTTGCGTAGAAGTTGTTCAGCTTTCCCCACGCCGTGAAGGTTTTTCCGTCGTAGAGATAGAGTCTTTGCTTGTCATCGCTGGCGACCTCAACGCGCAAACGGTCGGGTTTGAGTGCGAGCATGTCGACTTTGCTGTTGGATTGAACGATCAGTCCGTCCTCGAGGACATCATCGTGGGTGATGTCTCCCTGCACCCGGAAGACCTTGAGGGAGCGAAGATAGGCGCCCATTTTCTTGACCGCGTTAACCGCGTCCGGGTCGACCGCTGAGGCTGCGTCCTTGGCCTCCGCAGCCTGTCCTGTTTTTGCCAGCACGTGCCGTCCGGAGTCGCCGAAGAGGCAGACCCCCGCGATGGCGGCGAGTGTTGCGAGCCGAGTCATTTGTTTTGCAGAGAGCCAGATTGCTTTTGGAAGCGTCTGGTGTGCCGGCGAAGGTCCTTGAGCCGAGTGGGTGGACGATCTCTCTAGAAAGCTCATGTCTCTTTACCTCGCGAATCATATCCGGTGAAGTCCTTAATATGCCTGTTCATGGCCAATCTACAGAGATAGGCCGGCCAGGTTTAATAAACGGCCCAATCTGATGCTGGGGAACGCCTTCCGAGTAAGCAATGAGACCCTGGTCCTACACGGGGTAAATGGCGGTGCTTCACAACGACAAAAGACGTTCACAGCAGATCGGCTGTGATGCGTATCAAAGTAGCTCTTGGGCGTCTTTTGTGTAACTAGGGAAAACCCCAGCTTCGATTTGCGGGGTTAGAAGCGGCCGAGGCCGAAGTAGTCCTTGAGGAGGAGGAAGAACCAGAGGACGGGTGCGGCGAGGAGGAGGGCGTCGATGCGGTCGAGGATGCCGCCGTGGCCGGGGAGCATGGTGCCGGAGTCTTTGACGCCTGCTCCGCGCTTGATGGCGGATTCGAGGAGGTCGCCTAGCTGGGCGGCGATGTTGAGAATGGCGGCGAGGAGGAGAGATTGCCAGAGGGGCTCGGCGATGTGAAGGAGGGTGTTGCCGCGGGCGGTGAGGGCGTCGGCGACGAAGATGACCAGGCCGGCGGCGAGCATGCTGCCAGCGATGGAGGCGATTGCGCCTAACCAGGTCTTGCCGGGGCTAAGGCGAGGCGCGAGTTTGCGTTTGCCGAAGGCGCGGCCGATGTAGAGGGCGGCGATGTCGCCGGCCCAGACGCAGACCATGAGGAAGAGGACGAGGGCGGGGCCGTCCTCCTGCTTCCAGAGGAGTGGGATCAGGGTGAGCGGGTAGGCGATGTAGATGAGGCCGAAGAGTCCCTGGGCGGTGTCAGGGAGAACCTGGATGAGCGGGGAACGGAAGCCGTTCCAGGCGAAGAGCGCTAGGGTTAGAGCGCTGAGGACGGGGAGCTGGGCTTCGACGGGGAAGTTAGGCAGGGTGACGACGAAGGCGAGGGCGGTGCCGAGGGCCATCCACCAGACGGGGATGCGGAGTTTGAGGCCGTGGGATTCGGCGCCTACGGCGGCCAGTTTGAGGTATTCGTAGGCGGCCAGCTCGGCGACGATGGCGGAGAAGAGGGTGATCATCCACAGCTGGCCGAAGAAGATGAGGGCGAAGACGGCGATGATGAGGATGGTGGCGGTGAGGATGCGTTTCATTGGGCTTAGACAGGATATATGCAGCTAGAGTCGAATATATTGAAAGCAGTCTTGACATATCGAGATATATCTTGATAGTGTTTTTGATATGAGAACACTCTATGAACGCTACAGAGGTTGCTACGGTAGCGGAGAAGAAAGCCGTAGCGAGAGACAACATCAGGAAGGACAAAGGGAAGGCAGACATTGCAGCGGCCGTGGTGAGTTTGGCGGCTGGCGGCATGGGTTTCGCGGGCGTGGAGGGCCGATGCGGTTCTTTGGGGCGGGCGATCTGCGTTACGTGATTTTGCAACTGATCTCGGAGAAGCCGAGCCATGGGTACGAGATCATCAAGTCGATCCAGGAACGGCTAGGCGGGATGTATGCGCCGAGCCCGGGCGTGGTGTATCCGATGCTGACCATGCTGGAGGAGATGGGGCATGCAACGGTGGTGACCGAGGGAGCGCGGAAGCTTTATACGATCACGGAGGAGGGATCGAAGGCGCTGCCGGAGAATAAAGCGCAGGTGGATGCACTGTTTGCCAGGATGGATCAGGTACGGGGCGAGCAGGGCGGAGATCGTGCGCAGCAGATTGAACGCGCTGTGGCGAACTTTCGTATGGCGCTGCGGATGAAGAAGGGACCGCTGACGGAAGAACAGATCCATGCGATCACGGACATTATCGATGCTGCGGCGAAGCAGATTGAGAGAGCGTGAGCTTGGGTTGGGTCAGCTTCCGGTCGGGCGGATGGTGTCGGTTTCGACCATCAGCATAACGGTACGCTCGGGCGCGCGAGGGCGGTGCATGACGCCTTTGGGAATGACGACTCCCTGGCGCGGGCCGAGGTCGATGGTGCGGGGATTTTCTTCTGTGGTGGCGGGGTCTTGCGGGTCGATTAGGTCGATGAGCAGACGGCCTTCGACGACGTAGAAGAACTCGTCCTCGCGCTGATGATTGTGCCAGTGATAGCTTCCCTGGACGACGCCGAGGCGGACGACGGAATCGTTCACGTTGCACAGGGTTTCGTTGTACCAGGGGTGCGGGGCGGCGTCGGCGGTCAGCTTTTCTTCGATGACTTCGAGGGGCTTGTACCGGGTTTCGAGGATGGTGAGGTAGGGGAATTCAGTGGGCACCGTGGGCTCCTTTGTAGTTGAAGAACAATCAACCGTGTGCGAGCGGCTTAGCGGCGGGTGAGGACGGGAACGGATTTGGTTTCCGGTTTGGTCTCGGACTTGGTCTCGGATTTGGGGATGAGGTGGTCTTTGATCTCGGCGGCGACCTCTTCGGCGGGCTGGAGGTTGTCGAGGTCTTCGTCGGTGAAGGTTTCGCCGAGGCCACCGAAGCGGCGTTCGCGGCGCTGGTAGGCGGCGATGGCTTCGAGGAGATGGAGGCCGTTGAAGTCGGGCCAGAGGCGGTCGGTGACGTAGATCTCGGAGTAGGCGATCTGCCAGAGGAGGAAGTTGGAGATGCGCTGCTCGCC
>DATMPD010000309.1:0-5662 GCA_035567955.1 Edaphobacter sp. | reverse complement strand
CGCCGCCACTGCATGACCATCGTCATCTGCGACGCCGAGCAGGACGGCGACCTCGCCTTCGAAGGCATCGGCATGGCCATCCGCAAGTGCCGCATCGACTGCGGCGCCGAGATCGACCTCGACGTCTCAAAGCTCGACCTTACCGGCGACCCGCCCGTCAGCCCGTGCCACAGCATTATGGGAACGATTCGCTACCCCAGCGGCGCGACCGGCCGCATCCTCTACATCAAAACCGCCTTCACCAAAGGGCTTCCCGCCGATCTCATCAACTTCCACAACAAACACCACGCCTTCCCCAACGACACCACCATGAACCAGTGGTTCACCGAGTCACAGTTCGAAAGCTACCGCCGCCTCGGCGAAGTAAGCGTACGCAGTTATCCCGCCGACCAGTGGCTCTCCACCCACCTGCCATCGCCACCTTCGAGCCCGCAAACGCAGTAATTTTTTCCCCGGGGGCTGGTTTACCCGTTTTTGCTGGGTGTTTTGGCAAAAACGATGTGCAGAACGTGGTTTTTTGATGGTGAATTTGTGGTGGATTGCTGGTGAAACGCTGGTACGTTGACGGTCAATTTTCGGGCTCGAAAATTTTCCACTTTTCTTAGATTTATTTTTGAGCGATTCCCATTTTGGGAATTCGGGCACGCTTTTGAAACTCAGGGCATCAGCACCAATTCGCACACACCCGAATGGCAATTCAGCATCGCGCTTCGCACCACGTTCGCGTCGGAGCCCGCAGGCCGGAACCCAACAAATTTTGCTTCTTTCACTCTGTCCTCGCCGCCAGGCAGATCCTTGTCTCCGCTCTTCTTTACCTGCATCACGTTATCGCCGCTGAAGAGCAGTTTGTACTCTGCCACTCCGTTCAATCCCTTCGCCGGGCCTAAAGGAATCTTTCGGTCTTCCTGAAGCTTTTTGTTAGCATCCGTCACGGACGACTTCGCTCCCGCTTTCTGCAGCGCTTCGGCCAGTGCCTGCAGCTTTTTCTGCTCAGCTCCCGGATGCGACGCAGCGATTCCCAACTTGTAGGTCGTCAGCGCCTCATTCTTCTTTCCTCTTGATGCCTCCAACCTTCCCACGTGCTCGGCGATGGCATCCGATTGAGCATTGATCCACGCGGCCTTCAGAAAACCTTCTGCCTCATCCAGCTTGCCTTCCCGATAGAGAATCCAGCCCAGTGTGTCCCACACCGCGACGAGTTGTCTGCTCTTAGCCGCAAGCGTCTGGGAACTCTCGTCAAGCTTCCACGTCTTGCTCTCCGCGGTTATCATCTCCACGGACTTTCTGGACACCGCCTCGTCCTCCGCCAATTCCTGCCCCGCCTCCGCCAATTCGTATGCGGTGTTGTTCATCATCATGGGATCGTGTGTGCTCTTCATCACGGCAAGCAGGGTGTCGCGTCCCTTTTCCTTCATGCCGGACCTTATCTGTGCCTGCCCCAGAAGCATTTGAAACTTTTCGTCATCTTTCTTGTCCGGGGGTAATCGCGCGACCGCACTCTCGGCGGCGGTTACTGCGCCAGCCGGATCATCTTCAGTCAGCAAAAGTCCTGCGAGCATTGCACACGGAGCCGGATCTCGACTGTCCGCAGCAGCCCACTCCTTCAGGGTCACTTTCATCTCGCTCTTCAGGTTCTGCGTGGCCTCGGCCATCACGAGGTCCTTGTACACCGCAATCCGCTCAGGATAGATGGCCAATTCCTTACGATAGTCCTCGATTGCCGAGTTCATTCCGCCGAGTTGGTAATAGTAGTAGCCGTACGTGAACCACAGATACGGCTGGTCCGGATTCAATTCCTTCGCCTGATCAAGTTTTGCCTTAGCGTCTCCGATATCGCGCCGATCGATCGCCTGGGAGGCGGCTTGAATCAACTTCGCTGCGTCCGCGTTTTCCGGCTTCCGCCCAGTTGTGCTCGCCACGGCGGCCTTATTTCCGTCCGTCGCCAGTTGCATCCATCGGTCCTGCGTCAGGTTCCACCTGTCGATCCACTCTTTATACGTCTTCCATTCCGCTACCGGCACTTTGTCCTTCAATACCTCAACACGCCGCTCCGCATACAGCGTTCCCTTTTCAAACCGATAGCTTTCGTCAAAGGTTGCATACGCCGACTTGGTGTGGATTGGGTCGGGAAGGACAGCCGACCATCCCTCCGGCAGCTTCATCGAAGAGGTCGAGGTCTCGACCCGGGGAACCCCCAGATTGATGGCGTGCACTGGAGGCTCTTTTTCATCCAGCTGCGGAAGCAACACCGGCGCGAGCTGCGCGGTAATCTTGAGGTTGTCCCAGTCCCCGGGCTTCTCCCGCTTATAGTCGTAGCCCATCGTCATTGGTCCAGCAGTATCTTCCGGTTTGGTCACGTCGGCTTGGCTGGTCTTACCCTGATACCCCATATTCTGCGAGATCTGCTGAACCAGTTCGCCGTATTGCCCAGGAGATACCTGCCGGAACGCCAGTCGCACCGCAAGCTCGTCATCTCCGCGCATCGTCCAGATAATGTGTGAATTCGAGATCCCCTCCCTATCCAGCGTTCCGACGGCATCGAGCTTTTGAAACGAAGGAAAGGGAAGCGTAGCAGGCGTCAACTCCACCTTCGCCAAGCCCGCATCCGGAACAACAAGTGCCTTCTTGTCGCGGAGCACATACATCAACGCGCGATACGGCGCCACCTCCTCAGTCGAATCCAGCCACACCGGCTGCCCACCGACGGCAACCGTTGTAATCAAATGATTGAATGAGTCCGGCGAGGGAACCGCCTCGTTGAATCGCATACCGGCACCGATCAGCACTGCGCTCGGATGGAGCCCCAGAGCATTCAACATCGCTGCCAGCAACGTGTGTTTATCTTTGCAATCGCCATACTGGTTTTCCAGAACCTGCGACGCCCGGTGCGGTTGATACCGCCCGACTCCGAACGCGACGCCGATATAGCGGATCTGCGTCGCGACATACCCGTAGACTGCGCGAACCTTCTCTTCCTCAGTCGCCTTGCCGCTGGTCAGCTCCGCCACCTTCGCCTTCACCGCCGCGTCTGGCACAACGCGATCTGTCTCCAACCCCTGATACCACGTGCCTACATCTTCCCACCGTTTGAAAGTCGTCCACGCCACTGAAGGTAGCTTCCCCTCCTTCGCATCCAGCTCCTGCTCCGCTGTCCAGACCTGCTTCTTCTTCAACTCTTTTTCGGCATCGGCTTCCTTGCCCACTGTCGGTTTCTTCTGCGAAGAGGTCCATCGAAAAACCTGCTCTCCGCCTTCCATCGTCTCCGCCGGTTTGTTCTTCGGACTCCAGACATTCACGTAAGTGTCCTTCGGAACTCGTAGCTCCATTTCCTCCGACAGCACTACGCCGTTGTCGATGAAATTGTGCTGGCCCCAGAACTGCCCGGGCGTTTCGGCCTTGGTGCGAACTACCTTCGCCTCCCACTCCAGCCTGTCCCCCACTCTCAGGTTTCGCACCGGCACCTGCATCTGTTTGAGATCGCTGTAAAACGGAGCCTCTCGGGTCACTGGGCTCGGCATGTCGATCGCCTCGGTCGCCGGTGTTTCGGTTACGGTGCCGTCCGAATGCCGCACGCGCACATAGGCAATCTCGACATGCTCAAACGCACTGGAGTAACCGACGTAGACAACGCCATACTGCTTAGCCGCCGCGTCCGATTGAATCCGCACCACAGCAGTCGTCGTTCGGGAGCCGGTGCCATCAGCGAGCATCCTGAAGACGCTGCCGAAGCGCTCAATGACGGTTGGCTCAGCCGAGTAGTCGGTCGCAGCATCTACACCAGTTTGGCCCGGCGAGGCAGCATCGCGCGGCCCGGCAATCGGAACCGTGGCGGTTGTGCTTTGGCCGAGTGCATTGAGGAAGAACAAAGGCAGAAAAGAACAACAGCTCAGCAGAATCGATCTCATACGCTTTTAGCGGTATAGCAGATTCCTCGCCAAAGTCACCATGAAACTTTAGAACCACACCCCCTTTCCCACATTTCCACTCCCATCCACACCAATCTGCACCACTCCTGCACCTTGCCCTTCCCACCTTCCGCGCCTACCCTCAAACGATGCCCGATTACTGATCAGTCAACCCACCAAATAACCCACCAATTTCGCGCCCTTCCGCGAAAATCCACAGCGAAAACCCCCATTTTTCGCACCTCCGGGCCATTTACCTCGCATTAATATGGGTATTCGCACAGCCAACACAATATGTTGTGCTTTATACTTGACACACCCCACAGAGGGCGTTACTTTCACGACTGCACCACCCCAGAGCCATTCAGTTTCGCTGTCAAAATACATTCGTTTCACCTTATTTTTTTATCGCTCCTCTGCCGCCGACGCCCTCCCCGCCGGGTTCAACCACGCACCCCCAAAGCGGAGAAATCGTCTCAAAAATCGGGCCCAGACTCACCGAACGCCGTGAGCCAAAAGTTATAGATTTTCATCAAATTAGAAGGAGTTTTACCATGGCGACCATCCCCAATCAGACTCAGGGACCCACCCAGAGCCAGTCCCCCGCCACCGGCTTCCAGACCGCCGCTCCCTACACCTCCCGCACCCCGGGGCTCGCCTTCGAGCGCCACTTCACCCGCCCCGGCGTCTCCCCCTACGACGAGATCGTCTGGGAGCTTCGCGACGCCGTCATCCAGGACTTCAAGGGCAAGACCATCTTCGAGCAGAAGAACGTCGAGGTGCCCGCCGACTGGTCCATGACCGCCACCAACATCGTGGCCTCGAAGTATCTCCACGGCCTCAACGGCACCAGCGAGCGGGAGTCCGGCGTTCGCGCCCTCATCACCCGCGTCGCCGAGTCCATCCGCGACTGGGGCATCGCCGGCGGCTACTTCGCCACCCCCGCCGACGCCGAGACCTTCTACGCCGAACTCGCCCACCTTCTCCTCAACCAGAAGGTTGCGTTCAACTCGCCGGTATGGTTCAACGTCGGCTGCGACCGCCTCGATCCCAACTCCGACGCCCAGAACTGGCACTGGAATCCGCACTCCTGCGCGGTCGAGTTCTCCGTCACCGGCTACAAGAAGCCGCAGTGCTCGGCCTGCTTTATTAATTCAGTTCAGGATTCGCTCGACTCCATCCTCACGCTCGCCAAGACCGAGGGCATGCTCTTCAAGTGGGGCTCGGGCGCGGGCTCGAACCTGTCGAACATTCGCGGTAGCATGGAGACCCTGAGCGGTGGAGGCACTGCCTCCGGCCCGCTCTCCTTCATGCGCGGCTTCGACGCCTTCGCCGGCGTCATCAAGTCCGGCGGCAAGACTCGTCGCGCTGCCAAGATGGTCATCCTCAACGTCGACCATCCCGACATCGACGACTTCATTCAGTGCAAGGTGAAGGAAGAGCAGAAGGCCTGGCACCTCATGCAGGCCGGCTATGACGGCAGCGGCCCCGACTCCGAGGCCTACAGCTCCATCTTCTTTCAGAACGCCAACAACTCGGTGCGCGTTACCGACGACTTCATGTACGCGGTCATGCGCGACAGCGAGTTCTCCACCCGCGCGGTGAAGGACGGTCGTCCCGTGCAGACTTTCAAGGCGCGCGACCTGCTGCGCAAGATCTCCGACGCAACGTGGCACTGCGGCGATCCCGGCATGCAGTACGACACCACGACCAATCGCTGGCACACCTCGAAGAACACGGACGCATAGGCCTCGGAG
>DATMPD010000308.1:0-6839 GCA_035567955.1 Edaphobacter sp. | reverse complement strand
GTGGGGCGAAAGGTTTTCGAAGGGGAGGACGTCGTGGGCGGGGAGACGGAGGACGGATTCGGCGGGGATGGCGTTGGTGAGTTCGCAGGCGCTGAGGACGGCGGCGTGGAGGGCCTCGGCGGCTTTGTTGTCGGCGACGATGATGACGCAGGGGGCGTTCGCGGCTCGGACGAAGAAGGGAAGATAGAGAGCTCGGGCGGTGAAGGTGAGGCCAGAGACACGTCTGCGGCCCGTGCCTGCGCTTAAATGGCGGCGTACACGCTCGAAAGCTTCGGAGTGCTCCAGGTCCGCCAGGAGCTCGCGGACGAAGGGAAGAACCATGCTTAATTGATTTTAGTTGAAGTACGGTTTTCAGCATCTTAGCAATAGGAGTAATATCTGGCTTCCGTGGGAAAGAGGACGCGGGGCATGCGCCTAATGCGGGGCTCGCGACGCTTCACAAGAGAGGTTCCGGAGGTTGACGATGATGACGTTAAGCAAACGGATTTCCTTAGCGCTTATGGCCGCGGTGCTTCCCCTGCTGGCGGGATGCACACGACATAGCAAGAATGAGCAGTATTATCTGATTGCAACGAACACGGCTGTGCCTTACTGGAAGTCGGCAGCGGCTGGATTTGCGGCGGCAGGCGCTGAATATGGAGTCACGGTCGACACGCGCGGGCCGGCGGGGTTGAATCCCCAGGCGGAGGTGGATGAGTTCAAGGCGATGGTGGCAAGGAAGCCGGCGGGGATTCTGGTGTCGGTGGCGAACTCCAAGCTGATGGCGCCGGAGATTGATGCCGCAATCGCGGCAGGCATTCCGGTGATTACGATGGACTCGGATGCGCCGGAGAGCAAGCGGCTGTACTTTATCGGAACCAATAACCTCGAGGCGGGGCGGCTGGGTGGGAGGCGTGCGGCGTCCCAACTGAATGGCAAAGGAAATGTAGTGTTCTTCACAAATCCGGGACAGCCAAATCTCGATGAGCGATTGAAGGGGTATCAGGATATCTTCGCAGGGTATCCGGGGATTAAGATCGTCGAGGTGTTCGATATCAAGGCGGACCCGGGGACTGCGCTGGACCAGGCGGCTGTGTACCTTGCGCGGACTGGCCCTGCCAAGATTGACGCATTCATCTGCCTCGACTCCAGGTCGGGTTCAAACGTAGCGGAGGCGTTCAAGCGAAGGAGTGTCAGCGACCGGCTGCTGATTACGATGGATGTGGACACCGATACGCTGCAGTTGGTGGGAGATGGAACGATTGATTCGACGATCTCTCAAAAGCCGTACACGATGGCTTTTCTGGGGTTGAAGGCGCTGGACGATATCCATCATTATCCGGTGAAGCCGCTGGGTGGAGACTATGGGCTGGATCCAAACTCTCCGTTTCCGGCTTTTGTCGATACGGGGGTCGCGCTGATCGATAAGACAAATCTGGATCCTATTCTGAGAAAACAGAGGGCGAACCAGTAGAGCTTTACTTTAAGTAGAGCTTTACTTTAAAAGCTGATGTCCTGCCGGACGGGCCACCTGCGCGGTGAGCGGCCACTTCGTGGCGTGTATACCGGTCTGGGTACTATGGCGGCATGGGACCTCGCGTTGCTCGGCGGACGATGGCAGCCAACAGCTTGTTTTGTGCGTCTTTGCGCGGGGGACTCTCGTCTCAACAACATCAGCAAAAAATTAAGTATGAGGTGCGGAGTGCGGAAGCTTATCCTTGGCGCGTTTTTTGTCGTAACGATCGTTGGGTGGATGGGTGTTCGGGTAGCCGTGGGACAGGCTGCGATCAAGTATCAGAAGCCGCCGCAGGGGATTGAGACGCTTCTGGAGGCTCCGCCGACCCCGGTAGTGCGGCTCTCGCCGGACGGCAAGACGATGCTGGTGGAACAGCCAGCGACGTTCCCGACGATTGCAGATGTGGCGCAGCCTCGGTACCGGCTGGCGGGGATCCGGTTCAATCCTTCTTCGAATGGACCGAGCGTGGAGCGGTACGACGTCGCGCTGCGACTGCAGGCCGTTGACGCGACGAAGGAGACTACGCCTAAGACGATTACGGGTCTGCCTTCGAAATTGAAGGCAGTGGACCCGACGTGGTCGCCGGATTCGAAGCATGCGGCGTTTGTGGCGCACGCGACTGCTCCGGCTACGGGGCTGGAGCTTTGGGTGATTGATGTGGCGACTTCGCATGCGCATCGGGTGGGGATCGTGAAGCTGAATGCGGTGCTGGGTTCTCCGTGCCAGTGGATGCCGGACAGTGCGTCGCTGCTGTGCAAGACGGTGCCGGCGAACCGCGGAGCTGCGCCCAAGGTAAGCGACATTCCGACGGGGCCGGACGTGGAGGAGAGCCTGGGCAAGGTGAGTCCCGCGCCGACGTTTGAAGACATGCTGAAGACAACGACCGACGAGAACATCTTCGAGTATTACGCGTCGTCGGAGCTGGCGGTGGTTTTGCTGAGCGGGGTGGTGAAGCCTCTGCCGGCGAAGGGTTTGATCGAACGCGCGGCGCCGTCGCCCGATGGCCAGTATGCGCTGGTGGCGACAGTGCATCGGCCGTTCAGCTATACGTTTCCGTATGAGCGCTTTCCGTTGAAGACGGAGGTGGTGCCGGTGAAGGGCGCGGGCGCGGTGAAGCTGCTGTCCGACCGCGGCGCAGTGGATACTCTGCCGATCTCGCGGGATGCGGTGGAGCCGGGGCCGAGGGACTACCAGTGGCGCGCGGATGTTCCGGCGACGGTGGTTTGGGTTGAGGCTGCGGATGGCGGCGATCCGAAGAAGCATGCCGCGATCGTCGACAAGGTGATGGCGCTGCCAGCTCCGTTCAGTGGATCGGCGAAGATGATCCTGGAGCTTCCGATGCGTCTGGCTCGGGGCTTTGGGCCGAATGCGGCGCGTGGGATCGAGTGGGGCAACGACCACCTGGCAATTGTGTCGGTGGCGCGGTTCTCGGACCGCAAGTCGATGATGCTGGCGTTCGATCCTTCGACAGGGACGACCAAGACGATTTACTCCGGCTCTTCGCAGGATCGGTATCACAATCCCGGGCGGCCGATGACGGCGATGAATGCGACGGGGCAGATGGTGTTGAAGCTGACGGCGGACGGGACGGGCGTGTACTTCCTCTCGCCGGGCGCGTCGCCGAAGGGGGACCAGCCGTTTGTGGGGGTGATGCCGGTGGGCGGCGGAGAGGAGAAGATTCTCTATCGCTCGAGCGATCCTTACTACGATGAGCCGACGGCGCTGCTGTCGGATTCGACGGTAATGATTCGTCGCGAGAGCCAGACAATGTCGCCGAACTACTTCTCGGCTCCGCTTACTGGTGGGGAGCCGGTGCAGTTGACGCACTTCACCGGGCGCTACGACAACATCAAGATGCCGACACGGCAGTTCCTCAAGTACAAACGCGCGGATGGGGTCGACCTGACCGCGACGCTGTGGCTGCCGGCGGGGTATGACAAGAGCCAGGGTCCGCTGCCGACGCTGATGGAGGCGTATCCGGCGGAGTTCAAAACGCGGGATTCGGCCAGCCAGGTGAGCGGATCGCCGAATCGGTATCCGGTGTTTGGCGGGGGGTCGCATCTTTATCTGGTCCAGGCGGGGTATGCGATTCTCGACAACGCGACTATCCCGATCATCGGTGAGGGCAAGCAGGAGCCGAACGATACGTACGTCGACCAACTGGTCGCTTCGGCGAAGGCTGCGATCGATAAGGGTGCGTCGTTGGGCGTGGTCGATCCCAAGCGGGTTGCGGTGATGGGGCACAGCTACGGCGCGTTCATGACGGCGAATCTGCTGGCGCATACGGATATCTTCCGCGCGGGCATTGCGGAGAGCGGCGCGTATAATCGCTCGCTGACTCCTTATGGATTCCAGAATGAGGAGCGGACTTACTGGCAGGATCCGAAGCTGTACTTCGATATGTCGCCGTTCAGCTATGCGGACAAGATCAAGACGCCGATCCTGCTGATTCACGGTGAGGCGGACGACAATACGGGCACGTATCCGATCCAGAGCGAGCGCTTTTATGCGGCGCTCAAGGGTCAGGGAGCGATGGTCCGACTGGTGTTTCTGCCGCTGGAACCGCATGCCTATGGAGCGCTTGAGACCAAGCAGCATGTGCTGTGGGAGATCGATCGCTGGATGGATACGTATGTGAAGCCGGAGCAGCCTGTGGTCGCGGGTGGAACGAAATAGATAATCTAGTGGGAATAGTGAGAGGGGACAGCGCTGTTGCGCTGTCCTCTTTTTTTGTGAGGCGGGTCTATGATTTGGCGAGCTCTTCGGGATTGGATTCTTCTTTGGGCAGAGGGGCGATGGCTTCGGCTTCGGCGTCTTTGCCGTAGATGACCTGACCGTATTCGAGCAGGGTGACCATGCCGACGCCGCCGCAGATGTTGCCGGTTACGGCGAAGAAGATCCAGCGCGCGTAGCTGGTCCATGGGGCTTGGCCGGTCAAGACTGCGGCGAGGATTTCGCCGCTGGTAGCGATGCAATGAGCGAAGTTGCCGAGGCCGACGACGAAGGTCAGCATCCAGATAATCATGACGGAGCCGGTGATGGAGTGCGAGCCGGAGACGAGCCAGGCGACGGTGGCGATGATCCAGCCTCCCATGACGGCGCTCCAGAAGATTGTGGAGGATGGGTTGTGGATGGCGTCGAGTCCTAGTTGGGCGAGGGATTGGACCATGTCGGGGCGAAGGGCGTTAGTGAGTGCGGCGAGTGCGGCGAAGGCGAAGGCTCCGAGGATATTGGCTGGTAACACGGTGGCCCAAAGGCGGAGGGTCTTCCAGAAATGTTTCTTTTCGGCCAGGACGAGAGCTACGGGGTAGAGGGTGTTTTCGGTGAAGAGCTGGGAGCGGCCCAGGATGACTACGATGAAGCCGAGTGGGTAGAACATTTTTGCGACGAATAGGGTGGTGCTGGTGGGACTAGTGCCTGCGGGAGTGAGGAGCGCGATGGCGATTGCGTTGCCAAGTGCGGAGAGGCCCATGAAGATGCCGCCGGCGAGTCCGGAGATGGCGAGAGAGACGCTGGAACGGCCTAGCTCCTGGCGGGCGTTGTTGGCGACCTGCTCGTAGATGTCCTGGGCGCTGGGGCGCTCGAGATGCTTTTGCGCGTTCTGCGTTGCGGGGGCTTGCTCGGGGTAGCGGCGGAGGCGAAAGGGCATGGGGTGTGAGATGCAGAAACGTCGATTGGCGGGACGAGATGTTGGCAGGAAGGTGGCCGATTTCCAGTTCGGGTTCTCTTTATAATCCTGCCTATGACGCGGAAACTTACGCCCGAGCAAGAGCTGCAGGAGCTGCGCGATACGTTGCGCCATCACGAACATCTTTACTACGTTGAAGACTCTCCGGAGATTTCGGATGCCCAATACGATGCGCTGATGAACAAGCTGAAGAAGCTTGAGGCGGAGCATCCGGAGCTGCTGACGCCGGACTCTCCTTCGCAGCGTGTGGGGGGAAAGCCGAAGGAGGGTTTCGCGAAGCTGCCGCACTCGCGGCCTATGCTGTCACTGGACAACGCTTACAACGAAGCGGAGCTCCGGGCATGGGAACAGCGGGTGCGGGATGCGCTGCCTAGTACGGAGAAGCTGCGGTATGTGTGCGAGCTGAAGCTGGATGGATTGTCGCTGGCGCTGCATTATGGGGCGGGTGCGAACGGGTCAGCGCATCTGGGGCGCGGGTTGACTCGTGGGGATGGCTCGATCGGGGAGGATGTGACGACGAATGTGCGGACGATCCGGTCGGTGCCGCTGAGTGTTTCGGCGGCGAAATTGAAAGCGGCAGGGTTGCCGCAGAGCTTTGAGGTGCGGGGTGAGGTGGTGCTTCCGCAGACGGCGTTCGCGAAGATGAATGAAGAGCGTGAGGCGGCGGGGATGACGCCGGCGGCGAATCCGAGGAGTGCGGCGGCGGGGACGATTCGAACGCTGGAGCCGAATATCGTGGCGCAGCGGCGTCTGGATCTTTATGCGTACTTTCTGCTGCAGGATGGGGAGACGCTGCTGCCGACACAGTCGGAGACGCTGGAGGCCTTGCGCAAGGCGGGGTTTCGGGTTAATCAGCATGTTCGGCCGGTGAAGAGTATTGAGGAGGTGATCGCGTTTATCGCGGATGCGGAGCCGCTGCGCGACACGTTGGGATATGAGATTGATGGTGTCGTGGTGAAGGTGGATGCGACGTTACAACAGAAGCGGCTGGGTTTTACGGGGAAGGCTCCGCGGTGGGCGATTGCCTATAAATTTGCGGCGCGTGCTGGGATTACGAAGCTCGAGGATGTTCTGTTTCAGGTGGGGCGGACGGGGAAGCTTACTCCGGTGGCAGCGCTTGCTCCGGTGTCGATTGGGGGGACTACAGTCACGCGGGCTACGCTGCACAATGCGGATGAGATTGAGCGGCTGGGTGTCCGGATTGGCGACTTTGTTTCGGTGGAGCGCGGTGGCGATGTGATTCCGAAGATCGTTGAGGTGGTGGAGGACAAGACGCATCCGCGGGGCACAAAAGAAATTCTTTTTCCGAAGAACTGCCCGGTTTGTGCGAGCGAACTGCAGCGCATTGAGGGCGAGGTGGATTGGCGATGCGTGAACAACTCCTGTCCGGCGCGAGTACGCGAGGAGCTGCTGCACTGGGCTGCACGCGGGGTGATGAACATCGAGGGCCTGGGTGATGCGATGGTGGCGCAGTTGCTGGGGCAGAGTGCCTCGTTGAGCGGGGAGACGGTGAACGAGGAGGGGGCGCCGGTCACGATACGCAAGCCGCTGATCTATACCATTGCGGATCTGTACCGGTTGAAGAAGGAGCAGTTGCTCGGACTTGAACGCGTTGGCGAGAAGACGGCGGATGCGCTGCTGGCGCAGATTGAACGC
>DATMPD010000307.1:0-3389 GCA_035567955.1 Edaphobacter sp. | reverse complement strand
CGTCGCACCAAAGTCCCGTTTCGCTTCACGGCCGCCTCCCTGAAACGCCGACAGAAACAGAACAGCATCGCCGGCCCTCTGAAACGCCGCAGGCACAGCCTTCGTCACATCATCAATAATCCCCACAACCCCCAGCACCGGAGTCGGATAAATCCCTTCACCCTTCGTCTCGTTATAAAGCGAAACATTCCCGCCCGTAACCGGAGTCCCCAGAGCATTACAAGCCTCCGCAATCCCATCAATCGCCTGCGAAAGCTGCGCCATAATCTCCGGCTTCTCCGGATTCCCAAAATTCAAACAGTTCGTAGCCGCCACCGGAGTCGCCCCAGTACAAGCGACCTTCCGCGCAGCCTCCGCCACAGCATGCATCGCCCCAAGCTTCGGATCGAGATACGTCCAACGCCCGTTCCCCGCCAGTGCCATCGCAAGTCCACGGTCACCTTTCACCCCGCCGATTTCACCAGACTCATTCGCTCCATCCGGCAGCACCACAGGATTCGCCGCGTCCACATTCCCCGTAGCCAGCGTAGCCCCGCCCTCAGGCGTAGAAGCCGCAACCGCAACCGCAACCCTTCTCGTCACACTATGCTCAAACGCCAGCGGATCGATCGCGCTCTTCCGGCCCCCGCCAGTCCCCTTAATCCGCATCACCCCAGCCTCGCCACCCGGCCCCTGCACCGTATTCGTCTGCACCATGGAGTCATACTGCTCGAACACCCACCGCTTATCGCAGATATTCGCACTAGCCAGCAGCTTCTTCAAATCTGCCGCATAATCCCGCGGCTTATTCAACTCCTCCAACACATGCGCCGGTGGATCCAGCGGCACCGGAGCCTTCCACACACCGACCGGCCGGTGATACAGCGGAGCATCATCCGTCAACGCCTTATTCGGAATATCGGCGACCAACTCGCCATGCTGCGTGATCACCATATTCGGCTTCTCCGTCACAGTTCCGACGATCGAAGCATCCAGCCCCCACTTCGCGAACACATCCAGAACCTCCTGCGCCCGCGGCTTATCGGCAACCAGCAGCATCCGCTCCTGCGACTCCGACAGCATAATCTCGTAGCTCGACATCCCCGTCTCACGCTGCGGCACCAGATCCAACTCAACGGTGAGTCCCAGATCACCCCGCGCCCCCATCTCACAAGTCGAGCAAGTCAGCCCAGCCGCGCCCATATCCTGAATCCCCAGCACTGCCCCTGTAGCCATCGCCTCCAGACAAGCCTCCAGCAGCAGCTTCTCCATAAACGGATCGCCCATCTGTACATTCGGCCGCTTCTGCTCCGAGCCCTCAGTAAACTCCTCCGAAGCCATCGTGGCCCCATGGATCCCGTCGCGCCCCGTCTTCGCGCCAACGTAGATCACCGGATTCCCCACACCGGTTGCCTTCGCATAAAAGATCTCATCCCGCCGCACCAAACCCAGCGCAAACGCATTCAGCAGTGGATTCCCCGAATAACAAGTCTCAAACCGAGTCTCCCCACCCAAGTTCGGCACCCCGAAACAGTTCCCATACCCGGCCACGCCATGCACCACGCCAGTCGCAATCTGGTGATTCCTCCGCCGCAGCGCCTCATCCGGCTCCGCCTCATCCAGCGGCCCAAATCGCAGCGAATCCATCACCGCCAGCGGGCGCGCATTCATCGTAAAAATATCCCGCAGAATCCCGCCAACACCCGTAGCCGCGCCCTGATAAGGCTCGATATACGAAGGATGGTTATGCGACTCAATCTTGAACGCACAAGCCCATCCATCCCCCACATCGATGATCCCCGCATTCTCCCCCGGCCCCTGCACAACGCTGCCTGGCCCCGTCTTCCTCTCGCCCCGCGTCGGCAGCCGCTTCAGATGCACCCGTGAAGACTTATAGGAGCAATGTTCCGACCACATCACCGAAAAAATCCCCAGCTCGGTCAGCGAAGGCTCGCGTCCCAGCGCCGCTTCAATCCGCGCATATTCGTCCGGTGTAATACTGTGCTGCTTAAGCAGCGCCGGGGTAATCGTAGCTGGGAAGGGGGTCTGCGCGGCGGTCTGGACTAAGGGCTGAACTTGCGTATCGGGCATGGCTCGCTATTAAGATTGTCGCACGCTCAGCCGCCCTCTGCGACCTCCGCAACGGCTCATCCCCGCTCCAGCGCCGCCCTATCCCACTTCGCCGCGTCCGCCGCCGCCGCATACGAACTCTCCAAAAACTCTATCAGCGCCTGCTCTGGCGAAGCCTCCTTAAGCACTTCGTCATACTTGAAGATGAACTCCCCCAATGCCTTATCCCACCCCGCCGACTCAGGCCGAACCTTCACCTCCGCCAGTCCCTCGGGCACTGGCGCCGCATAGCAATAAAACGCCGCCGCCCCATACCCGCCATTTCCCGGCCAGAACCCCGCAGAAATCACCTCATGCGAGTAAGCCTCCCGCTGAATCTTGTCCGCCCCGGGCCGCGGTGGAGCGGCCCTCCCTGAAAACCGAGTCACTGCCATATCAAAGCTCCCCCAGAAGAAATGCACCGGACTCACCTTTCCCAGAAATCCCGTCCCCCATTCGCGAAAAACCTTCTCCGTATTGACCAGCACCTGCCAGAAGCGATGGGCATACGCAGGGTCATACGACTTATGCTCCGTATCCAGATCAAATCGGATCGGATTCGCCACCTCCACCGGCATCGGCCAGATCTCCACCGAAACCTCAAGCGCCGCCAGGCAATCCAGATATTCCTTATAAAAATCCGCCACCGTCTGCGCCCGCAAAGGCAAAATGTGCTCCTTTCCCGAGCCCAGCCGCAGATGCAGCCCATGCGTCAAAAAATCGAACTCGATATCCAGTACATCGTCTCCACACACCATCGCTGAGGTCCCCAGCCCATGCGCGGTCACATACAGCGGCACATTCCACCAATGATTCTGCAGCGGAGTCAGCGCCAGCCGTGTCTTCCCCACGATCTGCGTCCACATATGCAGCGTATTCGCCGTCTCCGCCCACTCGCCCCACGGCAACGCAGGCCACTGTAATCCATTCCCCGCAACTCCACTCATCGCGCCTCCAAACCCATCTAATTACCAGCACCCAAGCATACGCCGCGCACAAGAAAAACAATCTAGTGTCGCGTCTCCAAAACAAGTGTCACCATTGCATTTTCTGTTTATTGCTTGTTTCAAGTCGTCATCCTGAGCGGAGCGAAGGACCCCTGTATTTCGCCCTTGCTGTCGTCTGTTTCTCCAACGGCAAATTCAGAGACAGTACTCATCGCCCCGTACTCCCAAACCCCTTCACTCCCCGCGCAGCCTCCGTCAACTCGCTCACCTCATCAAACTCCGCCTCAATCCGCCGCACAATCCTTAGCTGCGCAATCCTGTCCCCCGCCTTGATCTCCACCGCAGCCGCGCTCA
>DATMPD010000306.1:0-3999 GCA_035567955.1 Edaphobacter sp. | reverse complement strand
AAGGTCGCGGAACCTGTCGGCGTATAAGCTACTACCAAGGTTACAAATAAGAGAGGCAGCCATGGCGGCTGCCTCTCTTATTTTTTTTAATTTGACAGCATGCTTCAAGCAGAACCTGCGGTACACTGCGACACACACCCTTCAAAAAAAGGAGCTCCACTTTGAGCCCAGCCCCAGGCCGCTTCCTCCTGACGACGTTTCACCTCGTCGTGCCCGTGCTCCTTTTCACCAGCCTCGCCTTTGCGCAGGAGCCTCCGGCCCGCCCCACCCCCGTTCCGGCCGCCCCAGTCCCAGCTGCGGCCTCCGCTCCCCAGGGCTTCGCCGCACCTGCCGGAAACTCCGACGTCATCCTGAAACGCATCGACGATCTGCTCTGGTATCAGAAACTCGGCGACATCGCCGAGATCGACAAAGACGAGTACACCGGCCCACCCAACGAGCACGCCAAGAACAAAAAAGCTCCCGGCGCCGCCAATCCCATCCTCCTCCACTGCTACACTTTCCTCCCCAAGAATCTCGACCGCAGCCGTAAACAGCCGCTGATCGTCTTCGTCCACCAGGGCGTCCACTCCTCGCTCGACACCACCATCGACGCCCACCTCGTCCGCGAGCTCATCCAGCAGGGCTATCCTGTCGTTGCCACCGACTACCGCGGCAGCACCGGCTACGGCACCGCCTTCTACCAGGAGATCGACTACGGCGGCCGCGAGGTGGACGACGTCTACATCGGCATGAAGTTCATGCTCGAGCGCTACAGCTTCCTCGACCCCAAGCGCGTCGGCATCGTCGGCTGGAGCCACGGCGGCCTCATCAGCCTCATGAACATCTTTGCCCACCCGCACGACTACGCCGCAGCGTATGCGGGCGTCCCTGTCAGCGATCTCGTTGCACGCATGGGCTACGAGCCCGAGGCCTATCGCCAGCTCTACTCCGCGCCGTATCACCTCGGGGAAGATGTCCACGACGACATCGCCGAGTATCGCAAGCGCTCCCCGGTCACCCACGCCAAGGAGCTCGACACTCCGCTGCTCATCCACACCAACACCAACGATGAAGACGTCAACTACCTCGAAGTCGAACACCTCATCCAGGCGCTCAAAGCCGAAGGCAAGAAGTTCGACTACAAGGTCTACGACAACGCTCCCGGCGGCCACTACTTCAACCGCATGGACACGCCGTTGGCGCTCCAATCGCGCAAGGAGATATACGAATTCCTGGCGAAATACCTCCATCCCGACCACCCCACCCCATGACGCGAAACATTCTTTGAAAAATAGGCGGCGAACCGGAGCCGCCTTGTGCGACCATACCCAGCACATGCCCTCCACTCCCCCGACTCCAGAGGCCAGCCTCCATCGCCAGCTCCGTCTCCGCGACCTCGTCCTCACGCAGGTGCTCTGCGTGGTCGGCAGCTCGTGGGTGGGTATCGCTGCTGGCCTAGGCCGCGCGCAGGCGCTGACGTGGATCGCCGCCATGATCCTCTTCTACCTGCCCATGGCGGTCTCAGTCATCTACCTCAACCGCGAGATGCCTCTCGAAGGCGGCCTCTACGTCTGGGCCCGCACTGCCTTTGGCGATCTCGGCGGCTTCATGACCGCGTGGAATCTCTGGTTCTATGGCGTCGCCATCACCGCCACGATCCTCTATCCCATCCCCACTGAGCTCTCCTATCTCATCGGCCCCTCCGCCGCCTGGCTTCCGGAAAACCACCTCGCCTCCTTCGCCATAGTCGCCGTAGTCGTCCTGGCGATCACTGCCGCCGCAGTGCGCGGCCTCGAACTCGGCAAATGGATTCACAACATCGGCGGCATCTCCATCCTCATCGTCTACTGCGCGCTGATCGTGCTTCCCTTCTGGGCCATGGCACGCCACCAGCAGATCCACTACGAGCCACTGCCCCTGCAACTGCCGCGGCTCAACATGATCTCCCTCGCCCTCTTCGGCCAGATGCTCTTCGGCGCTCTCTGCGGTCTCGAATACATCGCGATCCTCGCCGGAGAGAGCAAGGATGCGGCGCGCTCCATCGGCCAGTCCGTCGTCTTGGCGTCACCCATCATCTGCGCGATGTTCATCGCAGGCACCAGCTCGGTTCTCGCCTTCGCGCGCGGACCTATCGACTTCATCGCGCCGATTCCGCAAACCCTGCGATACGCTCTCGGGAACAATGGCCTCGCCAATCTCTTCGCCATGACGGCGATCCTGCTTGTGCAGTTTCGCCTCATCGCCGCCGCCAGCTTCATCTTTACCGGAGTCACCCGTCTCCCCATGGCCGCCGGCTGGGACCATCTCATCCCCGTCTGGTTCACCCACCTTCATCCCCGCTTCCGCACTCCAATCAACTCCGTCGCCTTCACCTGCGCGCTTGTTCTGCTCCTGCTCATCCTCGCCAACATTGGGGTCCACGCACAGGAGGCCTTCCAGGTTCTCTCTAACGCCGGTATCACCCACTACGAGATTGCCTACATCGCAATGTTCGCCGTCCCGCTCATCGGATCCAAAGCCCTGCGCACGCGTCTGCCCGGCTGGCTTCGCTGGACCTCCATCGCCGGCCTCTGCGCCACACTCTTCAGCTTCATCATCTCTGCCTATCCGTTCGTCGATGTCGTCAACCCGCGCGCCTACGCCGTCAAGATCCTTGGCACGACCCTGCTTAGCAACATCATCGGCTACACCTTCTACCGCATACGCAACCGCCGCCCCGCATCGAACGCCAGCCATTCCGTTCTGTCGAATACCTCCAACGACATGCGATGACCCCTCGGCCTTTCGATACACTGATAAAAATCGAGCGGAAGGGAACGCCGATCGGCTTCCGAGCGTACAGGCGCTTAGAGGGTTTGCAGGGAGAAGATGAGTCCATCCAGATCATCCCCGAATGTCGCAGCGAACACGGGACTGCCGCGGATCTTCCCCTATGGCCAGACAGCAGACGGTCTCGCCCTGCAACTCCGTTCCGATCCCGCCGGAGTCCTGGACGTTCCCGAATTGCAGAGCGTACTCGTCGCCATCCACGTGGGGGCCGCAGCAAGAATCTCCTGCCGCAGAGGAGGAGAGAGCCATACCGGCTCCGCGGTACACGGCGATATCGACATTATCCCTGCTCGAACAGACGCCCGTTGGGAGATTCACGACCAGAACGACACCGCGCTTATTCTCGCCCTTCCGCCTTCCCTGCTCGACACCGTCGCCGAAGAACAAGGATTCGATTCCCGCCGGGTGGAGATCAGAAATCGCTTTCAGATCCGCGACGCGCAACTGGAAAATATCTGTTGGGCGTTGAAGGCCGAGATGGAAGCTGACTATCCCTCGGGCCGCCTCTATACGGACAGCCTCGCTGTCTCCGTCGCCTCCCGCCTGGTCTCGACCCATAGCTCCATCGCGCACCCAAGGCCCGCGCAAAACGGCGGCCTTGGTGGACGCAGGCTCAAGCAGACGCTCGCCTACATCGAAGACAACCTCTCCGAAGATCTGTCTCTGTCACGGATCGCTGCGATCACGGGCATCAGCGCCTCACACTTCAAAACGCTCTTCCGCCAATCCGCCGGCGTTCCCGTGCACCAGTACGTCATTCAACGCCGGATCGAGCGCGCCAAAGATCTGCTCATGCAGGACAAGCTCTCCATCGCAGAGATTGCGTTGGCAACCGGATTTTCCCATCAGAGCCATCTGGCGCGTCACATGCGCCGCTCTGTAGGACTTTCGCCCCGCGCCATGAAGCGATTGTTCGGAGACACTCCCTCCCTCGAATCAAAATAATCCCCCAGCTCTGCTTTCTCCTCCGAATGTGTCCCTTTGCGTCCGAACGTGCGCGACGTAGAGGTTCGTCCTGGCGACAATCGAAGGCATGACCAAGGCACAGAAACACATCATGCAAGGAGAAGAAGATATGACACGAAGAGACTTTCTCTACAGTTCATCAGCTGCGGCCGGTACCGCGCTCCTGTCGCGAACGCCCGCATACGCAGCACACGCGGACACAAAGCCAATCGATGCGAAGAC
>DATMPD010000305.1:0-9093 GCA_035567955.1 Edaphobacter sp. | reverse complement strand
CGACGTCTTCAAAAAACTAGGCGTCCTCTCCGGCGGCGAGCGCAACCGCTACGCCATGGCCAAGATGCTCGTGTCTCCTTCAAATATGCTGTTATTAGACGAGCCCACCAACCACCTCGACCTCCGCGCCAAAGATGTCCTGCTCGACGCCATCCGCAACTTCACCGGCACCGTCCTCTTCGTCTCTCACGACCGCTACTTCATCGACGGCCTCGCCACGCGAGTCTTCGAAGTCGAAGACCGCCGCCTCCACATCTACCCCGGCAACTACGAAGACTACCTCTGGCGCAAACAAGGCGGCCCCGAAAAAGTAACCGAACAGATTACAAACTCCCTCACCGAATCCACAAAAGCGTCCACCACAGTTACAAATTCCGTGCCAAGCAACACAGCGGGTGCCCCAGGTCTCGATTCTGAGACCTGGGTATCGAGCGAAGCTCGACCGCTTTCCTCCGAATCCGCAACCCCCATCAAGCGCCTGAACCCCATCAAACTCAAGCAACTGGAAAACCGCCTCCATCACGCCGAAGCCGAAATCCCCCGCCTCGAAACCGCCATAGCCGCCGCCGAAGCCCGCCTCGGCAACTTCACCTCCGCCGACCAATCCCAAAAAGACGCCGCCGAACTCGAACAACTCCGCGCCCAGCGCACCACCCTCCTCGCGGAATGGGAAGAACTCTCCCTCACCCTCGAAGAGCAACAACTCGCCTAAGTTTTCCTCAGATTTATTTCAAAACCGTGGCACGTTTTTCCCACCACAAAAACACCACGCAAGTCACCACACATCATCATCGATTCACCACGTTCCAACCACCCAAAAACCACAAAAAACACCCAAATTTCGCAAAACCCCACCCAAAAACCACCGTCAAGAAAAATTATCTTCCCTCACGCAGCCGAGCCGCCAGCCGCTCCGGCAACCCCGCCATCAAAATCCTCCCCTGCGCCGCCGTCAAATCGTACGGAACGCGATGATAAATCACCGCCTTAGCCTCCGAGTCATACACCACGAACCCCGCCCGCCAGTCACAATCCCGCGGCTGCCCCACCGCCCCCGGATTGATCAGATGCCGCGTCCCCTCCACAATCGCCATCGTCCAGCTCTCCGCCTCATTTTTCGTCCAGAACCGCGGCTTGATCTCGTGCCAGTCCTGCTCTTTCTGCGAAAACCCGCCCTGCAGATGCGTATGCCCAAAGAACGTAATCGCCGTCGTCATCTGCTGCAGCGGAGCCCACGCATCCCGCATGCTCAAAATATATTGATCTTCATTCAGCGGCGACCCATGTACACAAGCAACTCCGGGCTCATCAGGCTGTATCGGCCCCGGCGGCACGGCTCGCAACCATGCCAGGTTCTCCGGCGTCAGCTCCTGCTGAGTCCATATCGCCGCAGCCCGCGCCACCGGATTGAATCCCAGCGGCGAAGTCAATCCCGCACCAACCCGGTCATGGTTCCCCCGCACATTGATCTGCGCCTTCGCCCGCATCAGGTCGATCACCTCATTCGGACTGCCCCCATACCCCACCATGTCGCCGAGATTCCAAAGCGCGTCATACGGCTCTGCTGCGGCAAGAACTGCGTTGAGTGCTTCGAGGTTTCCGTGAATGTCTGAAAGTATCAGCGCGCGCATGCAGTCCAAACGGCCTAGCGACCAATTTCTTAGTCTATAGACATTTCCCGCATCATGGAAACCACAAGCGTGTCATCCAGCCAGCGGCCGCGTCCGATCCGTCTTCATCGTCGGCGCCGAAGCCAACAGCCGCCGCGTATACGGATGCTGCGGCGCGCGAAACAACTCCCCCACCGGCGCCTGCTCCACAATCTCTCCCCGTTGCATCACCGCCACCCGATCCGCCACCTGCGCCACCACCGCCAGGTCGTGCGAGATAAACAACATCGCCAACCCATGCTCCCGCCGCAGCCCATTCAGCAGCCCCAGAATCTGCGCCTGCACCGTCACATCGAGAGCCGTCGTCGGCTCATCCGCGATCAGCAGCCGCGGCCGGTTCACAATCGCCATCGCAATCAGAATCCGCTGCCGCTGCCCCCCGGAAAACTGGTGCGGATAGTCCTTAGCCCTCCGCTCCACCTCCGGCAAGCCCACCTCCTCCATCGCCGCCAGCACCTTCGCCCGTACCCCCCTGCGCGACTCCCTCGGATGATGCGCCCTTACCGCCTCCGCAATCTGCCCCCCCACCGTCATGACCGGATTCAGCGCCGTCTTCGGCTCCTGAAAGATCATGGCAATCTCGCGCCCACGTCGCCGTCGCATCGCCTCCTCCGGCAGCCCCAGCAAATCCTCTCCATTGAACCCCACCACCCCCCGAACCGTCGCCGTGTGCGGCAAAAGCCGCAGCACTGCCAGCGAAGCCGCCGACTTCCCTGACCCCGACTCCCCCACCAGCCCCAGCGTCTCACCCGCATTGATCTGGAATGAGATACCCTTCACCCCCGCATCACGCCCAAACGCAATCGACAAATCCCTCACATCCAGCAGCGGCACCGCACCCATGCTTCGTATACTAGCCGAACCTTGTAATCGAATCTGGGCAGCCAGATCCGAGTAGGACTTTGCCCCACCGATAGCGTCTAATCCCGTTAAGCAGACGTCAAGCACACCATGAGAGCTCTCCTCCTCCGCGCACTCTTCGCCACCGCAACCCTCGCCGCCTCTGTCGCCTTTCCGCAGATGCACAAGGTCGCCAAGCCCCAGCAGGTCGTCCGTGCCGTAGGCGTCTATGAGTGGACAGGAGACTTCGCCAAGCCCACCGCCAGCCGCCTCATCCCCGTCTCCCTCTACATCGAAGGGAAGTTCGAAGACGCCGGCGTCTACATCGCCCGTCCCGTCCCCTTCGCCCTCCTCTCTGGGAATGTCTATATCCTGCAGGCCGCCGGCATCGACAAGGGAACCCTGGACCTCGCCTACGCGAAACATCTGCAAGCCGTCGAATCCACCGGCGACCTTGCCTTCGACGACGGCTGGTTCGGCTACGGGAGCGTCAGACCTCTCTCCGCCCCCCGAAAGACAACAACAGCCTTGAAGCCATCGAAGACGGTACCCGTCCTCACCACCTCGACCGACCCAAACCGCCCGCACTTCGGCTCGAAGCCCGGCGATACCGCCTCCACCAGCGGAAGCGACCAGAGCAAACCAGACGCAACCACATCAAGCACAACAACCACATCCACCAGCGCCGAT
The DNA here is from genome assembly GCA_035567955.1 of Edaphobacter sp. Lineage (GTDB taxonomy): Bacteria > Acidobacteriota > Terriglobia > Terriglobales > Acidobacteriaceae > Edaphobacter. The sequence continues at coordinate 5,893 of DATMPD010000305.1, read as the reverse complement.
CCCGATCGCCCTACCATGAAGCGCCGCACCTCCGACCCATCAAGCTCTGACCCATCCAGCTCCGGTACGTCGTCGACTACATCCAGCACTCCCGCCGACACCAGCTCAAAGCCAGCGGATGACCCCGACCGCCCCACCATGAAGCGTCGCACCCCTGATACCACTTCCTCCGGCAGCAGCGATACCACAACTGGATCGACCGCCCCATCGACTACATCAACCGGAAGCACTCCCGCCGACGACCCCAACCGCCCCACCATGCAGCGTCGTACCCCTGACACCACCGCCGACTCCGGCTCGACAACCAGCAACACTCCTCCCGCAGCTGACGATCCCGACCGGCCCACCCTGAAGCGCCACACCGCCGAAGACGCCAAAAAAACCAAGAGCTCCGCCAGCGATACCGCAACCGTCACGGCAGCGGGATCCCTCAACGACGACCCCAATCGCCCCAACCTTCATCACGGCAAGCCCACCAGCGCCATGACCGAGACCGATCTGCCCAAGCTCACCGGCCTCCCCGCGAACCTCCACCAGATGGTCGCCGTCTCCGACGCGGTCAATCGCGACCCCCACCCCTTTACCCTCGACTGGGACGACGAAGCCCAGCACAAGGCAATCCTCGAGAAGATGCAAACCATGGCTCGAGCCCAGCTGGCAGCCTACGGAACCACCCCCGCAACGCCAACTCAAACCTCTACTCCCGCATTAAAGAAAACAACCCCCACCACCTCCGCCCGCTCACACCGTCCCGCAGCCACCCCCGCCCCTCAAGCCCCGCTCCTCGATGAAGACCTGAAGGCCTACACCCTCAGCTACGGCGGCGCCCCCACCTACATCTACTCCGCCAACACCGGAGGCACAGGCGCCGCCCTGCGCTACGTCACCATCGTCGCCCAGGACGACGGCCTCGGCAACCTCAAGCCTGCCATCCAAAGCGTAACCGACGCCGCCCATTTCAATCGCACTCCGAAGATGCAGTTCGTCGACGTCGTCGATGCCGACGCCAGCAACCGCGCCAGCCTCGTCTTCGAACTCCGCAGCCAGAACGCACGCCAGTTCGCCCTCTACCGCGTTATCGCCTCCCACCCCGAGCAGATCTTCCTCACCGGCACCACCCAGTAACTCGCGCCGGTCGAGGCCCTAAGCGTTCCCGCCATGCGGCTGATAAGATGCAACAACCCGGCGGAGGCCGCCCATGACAACCACTCCTCTCAGACACACGCCCCTGCTGCCAGGCACACTGCAAAACCTCTTCTACCCGCCGCAACGGTACATCTACTTCGCACGCGCAGCCGAACTCCCCTTCCAAACCGGCGACACCATCAGAAAAGCCGCATGGGCAGCCGACGCCGCCGTGCTTGCCTACGCGCGTTACGGCGAGAGGCGAATGACCGACGCCGAACTGGACGCAAACTTCGACCGCGCCGGCCTCACCTACGAAAAGATCGGCCCCACCCCCGCAGACTGGAACGCCCCAGGAACGCAGGCCGTCTTCGCCAGTGGTCCCGACTTCGCCCTGTGCGCCTTTCGCGGCACCGAGAGAGATGATCCCCACGATTTCGCATCGGACTTCAACATCATGCTCATGCACGAGCCGGACTATCGCCCCGTCTCCCAGGACCCGAAACCGCCCCTCGGACATCTCTCCTTCATCACTCACCTGTTCGCCGAGCCAGTCCTCGTGCATCGCGGCTTTCAACTTGCCCTGAATCAGGTCTGGGAAAAGATCCACACGCTGGTCACAGACTATCGCCGCCAGCATCCGCAGTCTGAGATCTGTTTCACCGGCCACAGCCTCGGCGCCGCTCTCGCCGTCCTCGCCTTCAGCCGCTTCGCCGATCCCAACATCTCCCTCTACACCTTCGGATGCCCGCGCGTCGGCGACGCAGCCTTCCGCGAGCGTGTCTTATCCAACCAGGGAAGAGGCATCTATCGCTTCGTCAACTTCAACGACGCCGTGACCCACGTCCCACTCGAAAACTTCCTCTACCGCCAAACGCCCCAGCAGTGCTACAAGTTCAGCGAAGACGGCGACCTCGACACCGACGACAGCAGATTCCACGGCGACGTCGAGTCCCTGCGAGCAGCCGTTCTCAACCTCCCGGCCAGCATCAAGACCGGAGACCTAGACGACATACCCGCGCCTTCGAGCGTGGTAGACCATTCCCCGGCCCGCTATTGCTTCCGCCTCTGGGACTGCGTCTAGCTCACCGCATTGCGGAGTCAGCTTTGAAATGCAAAGAGGAGCGAATTGGCAACCTGCGATAGGAGAACACTATGAAGACATTGTTTCTATTCCTCATGATGAGCACCGCGGCTCTACACGCACAGTACGAGGGACTCTGGGAAGGCTACGACGGAGAATGGGGTCACGTCTCTCGGCAACTGATCGCCCTCGCAGAGGCCACGCCCGCCGACAAGTTTGCCTGGCGGCCAGCCCCTGGTGTCAGGTCCACCAGCGAGGTCTACATGCACATCGCCCTGGCGAATTTCTACCTGCTCAGTGTCACCGGCCCCCCGATGCCGACAGACATAAAGTCCAGCGATATGGAAAAGACCGTGACGTCAAAGGCCGATGTCATCGCGTTCTTGCAACGATCCCTGGACGCAGTCAAAACGGCTCGCGCCCAGCTCAAGCCCGGCGACCTTCAGCGCAAGGTCAAAGTCATGAGCAAAGAGGCAACCGTGGATGGCATGTACCTCCGCATCATCGTTCATGACAACGAACACATGGGGCAACTGATTGCGTATGCCCGCATGAACGGAATTGTGCCGCCATGGTCGAAAGCTGGCCCCGACTAGAGCGGGCAGATAAACCCCACGCGTTCGAACTAAATCTAATTCTCCATCCGGATCAGATATCGGCTCTCCCGCAGATGTCGCTGCAGGTTGGCCAAATGGAAGAGGTATTGATCAAATCCTGCAGCCATCAGTTTCATCATCCTCGCCCTCTTGCCCACCGCCGCCATCAGATAGCATTCCCTGCCCATAGCGGAATAGAAATCGATATTGTGCCGGTCTTTATTCTGGTTCTGAAAGAAGCCGGCGTAGAGAAGAATGTGCGCGCCGGCTGACTCCATCCACAGCGGGTTCTTCGCGCTGGTCAGCTGCCGCATCATCATTTCAGCAATCTCGGTCAGATCCGCGAACTGCCGGAACTCTCCATCGCCCGGACTGTAATCCGGAGAAAGGATCTCCATCCGGTCGACCGGCTGCAGGCAAAAATGACCAAGCACGCTGGCAAGATAGACCCCAGTAGAGTCGCGAATCTGCGACCACTGCTGACTTCCTATGGTTTCGTGCAGATGCCAGGCCCAGAAGTTAAGAGCTCCTTCTTCGGTGACACCATACAACTCCTCAAAATAGTTCGATGGCATAGCCGTACTCTCCCCCCGCCCCGGGTTTCTAACAATACGCCTATTGTTATCCCGTCAATGTTAGATGTGGGATTGATTAATTTTGCCGCCGCATCTAACTGAATACCTTTCGCGCCAACCAGGGCGTGGCATCTCGCGGAACGATGCCGCCATCGTATTGGGTGAGGCAAAGTGAGCATCTGCTCACTCGCTACGCGTTGGAATGGTGTTTCTTCCGACGAGATGAGGCCCCATGCTGCATCGATGCGGTGTCGTGATTCTTCTGTCTCTGGCTATGTTTGCGTTGTCCAGTTGTGGGAATAGCTCAAACAAAACCGGCACCGCCACCGCGGCCGTCAAGAGTCTCTCGGTATCCCCAGCATCAACGACCATCCTCATGGGAAAGCAGCAACAGTTCTCCGCCACCGCGACCTACTCCGATGGATCGACAACTTCCTCTCCAGTCGGCGTCACATGGACCTCTTCCAATACCGCGGTGGCCACGGTGGATAACAGTGGCCTGGTGAAGGGCGTAGCTCCCGGAGACGTCACGATCTCGGCTGCCGTCGGTTCTGTGAATGGATCCAGTTCGACCAGGATTCAAACCGTCCTTGCGACGCTCGACAGGTCCACTGACGTCGCAGGCCCCGACAAGGACGGCAACGGGGTTCGCGACGATATTGACCAGGTAATAGCCGGCTTTGGTTTGACTGCCAGCCAGGCGAAGGCGCTGACCCAGTTTGCCGCCGCCCTGCAGGTCGCCATTCTCAGCTCGCCCGACAAAACCGCGGCGTATTCGAATGCGGTGGAACTGCATCGCGGCCAGGAGTGCGTCTTTTCGCAGGTTAGAGCAGACTCTACGAAGTACACCAAACAGATCAAGGCCTTCACCCTGAACACGCAGCCGCGAGTCATGGCCTTCGCTGGCTTTTCTCACAATGCCGGCGGTGCCGTGTATCCGCAACCAACCGGTACGGTCTGCAAATGAAGACTGAAGACAGTCTGTAAACCAAAATGGAGGAGGGACACGATGCTGAAGAAACTGGCCGCCCTTACAGTAGCCGTTTTACTTCCGCTATCTCCGCTCTCGTCTGCGGCGCAGAATCCAGCCCCAGGCCCGGGGTACGTCATCGCTTATATCAATGGGCTTAGTACCGATCCCATCGGCGCGCAGGATGGCGTGGATGCTCTCAACGCTGTCTACAGCGCTCAGTATAACAACCAGTCCGTAAGTTACACCCTGTTCTACACGCCGACCGATGGACTGATGCAGGACGTCATCAACGCGTTCGCACAAAGAGTGCGGTCGTCCCCCGGACTGACAGACCGGTGGGAACTCATCTGGGACACTCTCGACGGTGGAGGAGGCGCCATCAGCGACCTCGCCATCGCAGAGAATCCCTCGCTCAGTAGCTTGGTAAGCGATCTGAAAACGACTTTTCTGAATGATGTATTGAGTAACGTAAAGAACGTCAACACAAATAAAGAATTCCAGCCCGCCGTCGACCAGTTCGCCAGCACGTTGACCACGTATTACACCCAGCAGAAAAAGACGCTTGTTGTCGCCCATTCGCAAGGTAACGTCTATCTCAACGCAGCGTACGATGCGGTGAAGCCGCAGCTGAAGACCGACAGCCTCCGGACGGTCGCGGTTGCGACACCCGCTGCAACGGTGCGGGATCCGCAGGGCAGATACGTCACATCCACGACCGACCTGGTGATTCAGGCAGTGGCCTTGGCGCTGGGCAACGTAGAACCGGCTAACACCGACGGGCCCATTCTGGCTGCCCTCTCGAGTGACACCGGGTATGGGCACAAGTTCGTGGATATCTACATGAACCCGAACTATAAGCTGCTTTCGGCAGTAAAGGCCCTGGCAGATTCCAACCTTCAAGCCCTCCAGTCTCCGCCGTCGTGAGTGCATCTCGGAGCCCGAACTGCTTGGATCCACCGCCACAAGACCTGTTGAACCTCCCTCCTCACAAGAGTAAAGTCTTGATGTAGCAGGAACCCCGTACTTCGAACACTAGGAGGTTTGTATGCGTCGCCTCACCGTCTCTCTCCTCCTCACCAGCGCTTTTACCTTCGCCCAGACGCCCACGAATCCGCCGGATGTTTCGAAGAATCTCCCTGTCCCCAAATTGACCGGCGGACAAGTATTGGGCAACTACCGAGGATTTCCGTCCAACTCGGGATGCCCCGTAGGCTTCTTCGCCAGCCGTAAGGCAACCGGCCAGATCATGAGCGCCGGCGATGCCAAACAAGCAGGTCCCGCGCAAGGTCTTCACCTCACGCTCAACCACCTTACCGAGCCGGCCATCGAAAGCATCGAGATCACCGTCTACGGCGTCTCGTCCAAAGCCCGCGTGCTTCCCGCCGGCCCAACGCCGGAAGACGTCTCCAAAACCTTCGAACTACGACGCAGCGCCGGCAGCAACAGCCTCAGCGACGCCGATGTCTGGATGCATAACGTAGGCTCCCTCAGCCGCGTCGACCTCATCTCCATCACTTATGCCGACGGCACCACCTGGCAC
>DATMPD010000304.1:0-5239 GCA_035567955.1 Edaphobacter sp. | reverse complement strand
GATGGCGGCGGGCATGCGCTGAAGAACTTTGATGTTGAGGATGGTCGCGGCTGGGGCTACGCCGATGACCTGTCCGGTGCCGGGGCCGATGGCGGCGGCGGCGAGAGAGGCGGTCCAGGTGCCGTGGCCTTGCTGATCCTGCGGGGTGCCGTCGTCACAGGCGCTGGGGTAGGCGGTCTGATCTACTTCTGAGAGATTGAGGGCGAGATTGGGGGCGATGTCGGGGTGAGTCTGGTCGACGCCGCTGTCGATGATGGCGATACGGACGCCTTTGCCCATGGTGGTGTCCCAGGGTCCGTGCGCGGGGCCGCCGGGGACGTTGTTGCCGTAGCCGCCGACCTGCTGGACGGCCCATCCCTGCGGGGTGTTGGTGTAGTAGGTGTCGTAGGGTGGTGGGGGTGGCAGTGGCGGCGGAGGGATGGGAAGGGACGGAGGTGTGGCGGCGATAGGGCCGTGGGTGGGGAGTCTACCGATGGGGGTAGATGGGTTGGGAGATTGTCCGGTGATGCTGACAGCGACGGAGGCTGGTGCGATGGCCTGGAGGCGCAGGCGATGGGCGGAGACGATGCGATCGTGGAGGACGTAATCGACGTTGGGTTGGGCGGCGAGGCGGCGCAGGGTGCTGGCGTCGTCTTCCGGAAGGGCGGACTCGACGGCGGCGATGCCGAAGTGCTCGTTGCGCCCTGTGAGATGAGCGCCGGCGGAGGCTACGCGGGATTCAGCGTCGCCCGGAATGGTCGCGTTGCGATAGAGGACGAGGTAGCGGTGGGGAGCGATGCTGCTGGTGTCGATCTGGGCTCTGACAACCTGGGCGCCGGCGAGCCGGACCAGGAAGAGCGTGAGGACGAGGGCTCGGCGGAAGACGCGACGGCCGATCGCACGTGCAACCGGGGCGCGAAGGGTGGACGGAGGAGGAATTAAATTACGGTGGACGGACACGGCTGTACCTCGTTGTTGCGTTGAGGGAGGTATCGGCCAAGGAAGGAATTTTCGTGAGAGAGGGGAGCTGTGCTATTACTTTGGTTTGTCGATTTGGTAAAACTGGCTAACCCGCATTGCACGAAACCTCGCATCGAAACGTGTGTGAGTGGTGCACCAAGAGTTCCATTGTGGAACTCATTGACCCTCTTCGATTGCGCATGCTCTAATTGCCGCCTTTGTGAATCTACGAGAAGTTCTGTGTTCTAAGGAGATCTGTGCATGGATGTAGTAAGGTTTTTGGCTTTGGCCGTACAGGAGCAGGTAACGCCTGCCTATAGCGGGAATGACGACGGCCGGATGTATCTGTGGGTTGCACTTGTGGTCGGAGTCCTGGCGCTGGTGGCGGCGTTGATGCTGGCGCGTGCGGTAATCGCATCGGATACGGGAACAGCGGAGATGCGGGCGATCTCGGACGCGATTCGGGAGGGCGCCGAGGCGTTTCTGAGGCGGCAGTACACGACGATTGGAGAGATTGCGGCGGCGTTGGCGATCGTGGTGTTTGTGGGATACCACATGTCGCCGAGGACTTCGCCCTATGCTTTGAAGACGGTGATCAGCTTCCTGGTGGGGGCGGTGTGCTCGGGTATTGCGGGGTACACGGGAATGTACTGCTCGATCCGGGCGAATATCCGGACGGCGTCGGCGGCGCGGACGAGTTTGAATAAGGCGCTGCAGATGGCGCTGCGTGGGGGTGCGGTTACGGGACTGGTAGTGGTGGCGCTTTCGCTGCTGGGTGTGGGTTCGCTGTTTTTGTTCTTCGGCGGTTTGGAGCACCCGGAGACGGTGCCGTATCAGTTGGTCGGGTTCGGGTTTGGCGCTTCGCTGGTGGCGTTGTTTGCGCAGCTTGGCGGTGGGATTTATACGAAGGCCGCGGATGTGGGCGCGGACTTGGTGGGGAAGGTCGAGGCGGGTATTCCTGAAGACGATCCGCGGAATCCTGCGGTGATTGCGGACCTGGTGGGCGATAACGTCGGCGACTGCGCGGGACGTGGCGCGGATATCTTCGAGTCCACTGCGGCCGAGAATGTTGGCGCGATGATTCTGGGCGCTGCGCTGTATCCGGTGTTCGGGGTGAAGGGGATTCTGTTTCCGCTGATTGTGCTGGCGATCAATCTGATTGCGAGTATCGTGGGCGTCTTTGTGGTGCATACGACCGAAGATGAAGACCCGATGCATGCTTTGAACAAGGGATTTTATGTGACATCGGGGCTTGCGCTGCTGGGGTTTGCGGCTGCGGTGTACATGATGCTGAACGGTCCTCAGGTGCAATGGCTATGGCTTCTGGGATGCGGCGTGATTGGGTTGATCACGTCGTTCCTGTTTGTGTGGATTACGGAGTACTACACGGAGTCGATCTACCGGCCGGTGCAGTCGATTGCTAAGGCTTCGCTGACGGGGCCGGCGACGAATATTATCAGCGGACTTGCTGTGGGGATGGAGACGCCGGCGATGCCGGTGATTGCGATCTCGGCGGCGCTGCTGCTGAGCTACTACTTTGGCGTTCAGGGGCTGGCGGGGGTCGCGACCATCAGCGATTATGCGAAGGGGATCTACGGCACTGCTATCGCCACGATGGGGATGCTGAGTTGTGCGGCTTACATTCTGGCGATGGACACGTTTGGACCGATCACGGATAACGCGGGCGGAATTATCGAGATGTCGAACCAGCCGGATGCGATTCGCGAGCGGACGGACAAGCTGGATTCGGCGGGCAATACGACGAAGGCACTGACCAAGGGGTATGCGGTTGGTTCGGCTTCGCTGGCGGCGTTCCTGTTGTTCTCAGCTTATCTGGAAGAGATTAAGACGATTGTGACGGCGAAGGTCGCAGCAGCGGGTGGATATATGCCGGCGGGGTGGAGTTTTACGAATATCAATCTGGCGCAGGTTCCGGTGTTTGTCGGGGCGCTGCTGGGAGCGATGTTAACGTATTTGTTTAGCTCGATGGCGATCAAGGCGGTCGGGCGGACGGCGCAGATGGTGGTGCAGGATGTGCGGGATCAGTTCAAGGAAAATCCGGGAATTATGGCCGGGACCTCAAAGCCTGACTATGGACGATGTGTTCGCATTGTGACAGGGGCTGCACTGAAGGAGATGGTGTTGCCGGGCGCGCTGGTGGTCGCTATGCCGGTTGCGGTCGGGTTGATCTTCCGGCATTTCAGTTCGAGCTATCAGGCGAGTTCGGCGCTGTATGCGGCAGGTGCGATTCTGCCGGTGCCGGCGATTGGCGGAGTGCCGGTGAATCTGGCGGGAGCGGAGGCGGTTGCTGGGCTGCTGATGGTTGGGACGATCTCTGGCGTGCTGCTGGCGATGCTGATGAACAATGGCGGCGGCGCCTGGGACAATGCGAAGAAGTTTATCGAGACGGGACAGTATGGAGGGAAGAAGTCGGAGGCGCACAAGGCGGCGGTTGTCGGCGATACGGTCGGCGATCCGTTCAAGGACACGGCGGGGCCGAGTCTGCATGTGCTGATCAAGCTGCTTGCTACGATTACGCTGGTGCTGGCTCCTTTGTTTGTTTAGGTTGAACAGTGTTCTGAATGGGCGGCCTTGTGGTCGCCCATTTTCAGGAGGATTTGTAAAGTGAACGATGAGTCAAAAAAGGTGTTTCGAGGGAGTCAAGGGTGGCGGCTTCCCGGTACAATCTTGTCTGCGGCTTGAGAAAAGCTGTTGCCGCGATGTTTGATCGCGATGTTTGTTTTAGAGGGTAGGTGTGTATGGCAAGACAGTCTGGATCCGCCGTGCAGGAGAGCAAGAAGACAGCCGTCAGCACCGCAGAGAGAGCCAACGTGGCGGAGAACTCGCTGACGCGGGAACAACTGGTGGAGTTCTACCGGCTGATGTATCTGTCGCGCCGGACGGACGATCGTGAGATTGTTTTGAAGCGACAGCAGAAGATCTTTTTTCAGGTTTCGTGCGCGGGGCATGAGGCGCTGCTGGTGGCGGCCGGGATGGCGATGAAGCCGGGGTATGACTGGTTCTTTCCCTACTATCGGGATAGGGCAATCTGCCTTGCGCTGGGAAATACGGTTGAGGAGCAGTTGCTTCAGGCCGTTGGCGCGGCGGACGATATTGCGAGCGGCGGGCGGCAGATGCCTTCGCACTGGTCGAGTACTAAACTGAATATTGTTACGCCGAGTTCGTCGACGGCTACGCAGTGTCTGCATGCGGTGGGGTGTGCGGAGGCGGGGAGATACTTTACGCGGCGTCCTGAGGCGGCCGCGAAACATGACGGCGACTATCGCGAGTTTAAAGATGTGACATTTCATGGCGACGAGGTGGTTTATGTTTCGATCGGCGAGGGGTCGACGAGCCAGGGAGAGTTCTGGGAGGCGTTGAACTCGGCTTCGAATGGAAAGCTGCCAGTGCTGTTTGTGGTCGAGGATAACGGGTATGCGATTTCGACTCCGGTGGAGGTGAATACGCCGGGGGGAAATATCTCGAAGCTGGTCGCGAATTTTCCTAACTTTTATTTTGCCGAGATCGATGGCACCGACCCAATTGCCAGCTACAAGGCGATGACGCAGGCGGTGGCGTACTGCCGGGCTGGTAAGGGGCCGGCGCTGGTGCATGGGCACGTGATCCGGCCATACTCGCACTCGCTGAGCGATGATGAACGGCTGTACCGGTCGGCTGAGGAGCTGGCGGCGGATGCAGCGAGGGATCCGATCTCGCGGATGCAGATGTGGCTGCTGCGTGAGGGGATTCTTGATGCGGATGGAATCAACAGGCTAGAGAAGCAGGTGGATGAAGAGGTGCAGCGGGCGGCGGATCGCGCGGTGATGGCGACGCTGCCGACAGTGGCTTCGATTACAAAGCATGTGTACTCGGAGGACCTGACGCCGATGGATGCGCGCTTTGCGACCGAGCCGGCGGCGACTGCGGATCCGACGGAACGGACGATGGCGGATCTGATCAACTGCTGCCTGAAGGACGAGATGCGGCGCGATGAACGGATTGTGATGTTCGGTGAAGATGTTGCCGATGCGACGCGGGATGAGGCGCTGCGCGCCGGTAAGGTTAAGGGCAAGGGTGGAGTGTTCAAGCTGACGGCTGGACTGCAGACGGAGTTTGGCAGCGAGCGGTGCTTCAACTCGCCGCTGGCTGAGGCAAATATTGTGGGCCGCGCGATTGGCATGGCGGTGCGGGGGATGAAGCCGGTGGTGGAGATTCAGTTCTTCGACTACATCTGGCCGGCGATGCACCAGATGCGCAATGAGCTTCCGCTGGTGCGGTGGCGGTCGAATGGGGCGTTCAG